>CAJORC010000185.1 GCA_905236615.1 uncultured Lachnospiraceae bacterium | reverse complement strand
TCATTATGATTATAGATACATTTCAAGCCTTCCTTATGTCCGAATGCATCATTCATGTGCATTGCTGCTCCACCGGTTATGGTAAATACATCGGTTACTCCTCTTGATACAAGAAAATCAGCAATATATTCAGCAATCTTCATCTCGTCACCTCTGTAAATTTTAATTTATACTCATTAACGTAAATCATTGCCGCAACTTAAATTTATAACGAGCGAACGCATTAATGATTATATATTGGATCGACAATTAATTGCGTTTGTGAGTATATATAAAGCTTAATTATGTTTAACGCCACGTTTGCCTTTAATTATAACACAAAGCTCGATCACAAAAAATAACAATATTCCAAAGCACGACATATATGCACCTTTTCTGAGATAAGGTGTCTCATACCGGAGTTCTATATCATGGCTGCCCTTATCAAGTTCAAGTCCCATATACATGACATTGGCTTCTTTAAGCTCTTTTCTTTCACCATCTACATAAGCCGACCAGCCTTCTGAATATGGGACAGAAAAAACCAGCATCCTGTCTGATGAAACGGAAATATTACCTCTGATCCTGTTTACGTCAATTTTCACGTTTTCAAGACATTCTTTCTTTAACTCAGATAGCTTTTTACTTACTCCGTCTACGGGCATAGCAAGAACCTTCATTGTGTCAAAGCTATATGTTCCGGGATTTTTGAAAGATATAGTTAATTCCTCAGGGGACTCTTCCAAATAACCTAGATTAACCAGAAATTCTGATCTTCCGCAATAAAAATCCGCTCCCGGCGAAGAAAGTTCCAGTATTTTGCTTACATCCCCGGCAGTTATCTGCATTGAAGTAGTATTTGGGAGGTGTCCGTAACGGTCTTCCTCATAAACATGAGCCTTTTCAAATTCAGTGAGACCTGCCCATTGACCGTCATCATATGTATCCCTTTCCAGCATTCCTTTGAACCTGAGATTCTTAAACACAAGATAAAATTCAGCGTTTTCCGTCTTTTTCAGCTTTAGTTTTACGCTTGCATTTCGTCTGACCAATATGCTGTTTTCATTGACCTCTACACTGCCTTTCGTTTCCAGAGAATCAAGAATATCAATCGCATTATCAGCTGTTTCTGCCTCAGGCAGACTGCTTTCCTCAACCACAGCACCTTCAAGCATTGCAGCAGTCCGTTCAGTCGCAGTCATTTTTTCAAAACTGTCGAAGGAAACATATTTGTCGTAACTGTATCCCAGAGGCATTGCATCTTCCGACTCATATATGCTTACCCTTCCCTGCGCTGTTTCACCTTCCGCTGCCTTCTTTGCAAAATCGAAAGGAATATCTGACTCCGAACCTTCTTTGGTTATGAAATATTTAACACCTGCCAGAGCATCAAGTATGCTCCTGCAATCCATTCCATAGTAGTGAAAGTCCTCCCGCGTATTCAGATACATATAGTTAATGAATTTTGAAACATAAGGGCTTGTCAGCGAAAAATAAAATGATGTTCCCCTGACACCTCTCTGTATCGAACTGTTCTGAGTTGTGTCAAGACCTGCTTCCTCAACTCTGTAAAAGCTGTCATCCCCTATGCTTTTTAAGAGCTCATCAGAATTCACTTCCGTCAGATTCTTATCCGCAATATGTGAATCAAGAAACTGATCAAGCCATTCGCCTGAATTTATCGACATTTTATAGTAAGAGTTGGCTGCAAGACCTATCGTAAGAAGTGCCAGAATAAATGCTCTTGCATGAAACGTCTTTATTTCAGACGCTCCCGTCATTGCGATCACCAATGCCGTGAAGAGGATCATGGCTACCGAAGCAAAAGTCTGCTCTGTCCTGCCTGCTGCAAACAGAACAGAAGCTGCTGAAACTGCCATGAGAGAAATTATGACCTTCTTTTTCCTTTCAGCAGATAGTCCTTCAATATCCGGAAGAACCTTAGCCGTAATGAATCCAACACACAATGCGTAAGCAAAAATCCATCTGTTTACCACATAAGCAAAGCCATTCAGGGCAAAAGCAGCTAAGGGAATCAGCGCAAATAACGTAAGGACACAAAAGACAGCTGTCAGCTTCTTATACTTTTTCCATTCTGTAAACATCAATACCGTCGACAGAAGTCCAACGACCGTATAGCCCATAAGTGTCCATGAACCGGGAATCTGCATATTTGTAAAATCCGCAATAAAGTGAATATAATAGTCTGCCTCATAAAGAAGACCGGCACTTGTATTCTTTGATGCCTCAAATCTCGATGAATTAAGCATCACCGAAAGAACCGGCAAAAGGATCACCGCTGATATAAGAAACGAATTAAACCCATATAGCGCAAACTTTCCTATAACCGTAAAAAAGCTTTTCAGCTTAAATCCCCTGTTGATAGAGAAATATCTGAAAACGGCATACAAAAGCGCAAGAGCTATCTCCATATAGAAAAAATAAAAATTGCTCATTGCGGCTACAGATGTAAATATTATAAAAACTGCCGGATTCTTCCCGTCGAAAATCTTATCGACTCCCAATAATATCAGCGGAAACCACAGCATAGGTGCAACAAAAAAAGGGTGCATAAGTCCAAGCACCAATGCAAAAGCCGAAAAGACATAGATAAAGGAACCTACAAGAGTTGAAAATCTGCGATTTCCATGGTAAAAGGAGAATGCAGAAAAGGCAAGACCTGCAAGATACAGTCTCAATAAATAGAGAAAAAAGAAAAAATACTGGCAAAAGCGTTCCGGTACAAAAACTGTCAGAAATGCCAGCGGATCTCCTATGGCATAATAATGAAATGTAGTAATAACATCCGAACCAAGTCCTATGGAATAATCCCACATCGGAAGTTCAAATCTGTGCTCACTGATAAGCACAGATATAATCTGTCTTAAATATTTCCCATAATAAAGGATTACATTATAATGCTGCTTAATGCCATCCCGATCCCAGATTATAGTCTTGTGATACAGAATAAATCTGAAGAAGATAACTATGGTTAAAAAAGCAAATAATGCAGTATAAGAGGCCACATATGCCCATTTTTTTTCCTTAAAACTGTCCCATTTATTTTTCAGCATAAGCAACGACTACACCCTTTATATAAAGTATTTAACAATATCGGATGCCGCAGAAGCCGTTCCGATATTATCATAATCGTCAGCATCTTTTTCACTGTGAAAACCAAATCCATAGCTGACCGCAAGAAAAGGAACTCCCGCCTCTTTTGCTCCGAGAGCATCAAAACGTGTGTCACCTATCATGACAGCCTTTTCGTTTTCACTGACACCCAGATCATTCATACAGATATGTATAATATCCGATTTCGAAAGATTATCGAACTCATCGGTACCGTGAATACTGTCAAAGTATTTCGAAATCCCGTAATTATCACATATCCTTTGAACCATATCTTCTTTTTTCAGGGATGCAATCCCAAGCTTGATCCCATTTTCTTTAAGCTTCGCAAGGCATTCTTTCATGCCTTCATAGAGATCGCATTCCAGGACATAGCCCTTTTCCCTGTAATATTTCCTGAAAAGGTTCGCACAATCTACAGCTTCTTCCCTGCTGATCTTATAAACCTTTTCCACTGTTTTCTGTATCGGGGGACCTATAAACTGCTCCTCTTCCTCTTCTTTTAAAGGTTCAAGTCCAAAATCCCTGATTGCAAGACGTAGAGCCTTAACAATCCCGCGTTTGGTATTGAAAAGGGTTCCGTCCATATCAAAAAGCGCAGCAGCGTATTTACTCATAAGCCGACTCCGTAATAAAAGTTATATTCATTCCGCCCCTTAAAGCATCTATTACCTTCTTTGTATAGCTGTTTAATTTAACAGCATAGTTTCCAATAAACTCATAAGCCATATCAGGATTTATATAATCAGCCCTGCTGTCGACCGAATAACCGTCAAAACCTGCAAGAGCTATCTGTTTCACTCCGATCTTTTCAAGGAGACGCAGAAGCATGGGCAATGAATTATCCGGTATCTCAAAATCCCTGTCAATAAGTGCCGAATAATCAAAAGAATAGTCAAATCTGCCCTTTGCAGGGGTTATATTCGAAGTCCCGATTATCTTTATGTCGCTTTCATCTACCGGAAGCGAATTACAAAGCTGCATATAACGCTTCGAATTGCTCAGGAAGATATAATCGGGATAAAAATCCTCAGGTTTATAATTTATTGAAATAATCTCAGGCGCATTTTCACTGATATATTTTACAATATTCTTCTTCTCGTCGATCATTGAATGACCGGGACCCAACAACAGAAGCTTCTTGCCCTTGAGCTCAGCCTTGAGTTTATCCATGTCGGCTTCATCATTTATCTCATTATTCTGATATTCAAGATAAAGCTTCTCTATATAATTTTCATTAAAAGCGAGCCTTTCCTCCGGCACTATCATGGAAAGGATCTCGTTAACCGACTGCACTGAAAGAGTCTTCTTTTTGAGAAGATGCTGGGGATATTTCGGATGACAGTCATTTGAAGCGCAAAGGAAATACTGCATCTGATAGCCCCACGGGAATTTTTCGTAAATCTTCATTATGCCCGTATCTATCATTTCCAGAATCTGGCTTGTATCGTAATTTGCTCCAAAATTCTGATTTACATACATTGTCAGAAGCTCCAGCGGACAGTTTCCGGCACTCTTTCCGATACCATAAGCAGAACCGTCAAGAATAAGAGCCCTTTCCGTCTTCTCTTCGCAAAGTGCCATGGAATTGGAATATGCCAGCTGGAAATTATTATGCGCATGATAGCCCACCTGAATATTCGCCTTCAGATGCCTGTCTATCAAGTGGAAATAGTGCAGAAGCCCGCTCCTGTCAAGAAGCCCGTAAGTATCCACAATAGCCATTGCAGCAGGTTCAGCCTCATTTATGTGTTCTATCAGGTCTATCATTTCCTCATCGGAATATCCCGTTATGGAAACCGGCTGTGCAAAAACAATATATCCTTTTTTCTTAAGTTCTGCGCAAAAATTTATCGCTTCGTAGCGGGTTGCTTTCTTTATCATAACTCTGATACCGTCAAGCACCGACTCCGAAGCATCACATATCCTGTCAAGAGGGCATGTTCCATAATCGATCATTCCGAATATCTTGGAATGTCCGTGGTCTATGCCCTTAAATATCTCATTCATTCCTGCCGTATCAGGAGTTATTGACCTGTTTATGTCAAATTTCTCCCTTGCGTCAAGAAAACCAACTTCTATATAATCAATTCCGGCCGAAACAGATCTCTCAAAGAGATTGACCATATCGCCATGGCCGAAATTCCAGTTATTTACAAATCCGCCGTCGCGAAGCGTACAGTCTAGAAGTTTTATACTCTTCAAAACATTTCCTTTCATAACACTGCATCATGCAGTACTCTTATCATCCTGTTAATACGCTTTTCGTCCATTCCGGGATATACACCGATCCAGAATGTATCATTCATGATCCTGTCAGTGTTTTCAAGACCTCCCACAACTCTGTAACCCGTCTTTGCTTCTCTCATTTCATTGAAGCATGGATGTTTAAGAAGATTTCCGGAGAAAAGCATTCTTGTCTGAACACCGTCCGCCTCAACACGGCGTACGATCTCATTTCTGGAAAGACCCTCTCTGACAGTTATAAGGAAGCCAAACCACGAAGGTTTTGAATTTTCCGCAGCTTCCGGAAGGATAAATTTATCCTCCAGATCTTTAAGTCCTTCATAAAGCATGGCAAAATTCTCCCTTCTTCTTTTTACAAATGAAGGGAATTTTTCAAGCTGGGCACATCCGACTGCTGCCTGCATGTCTGTAGCTTTAAGATTATATCCCAGATGTGAATATACATATTTATGGTCATATCCGGCAGGAAGTTCACCATACTGTCCGTCATATCTGTGACCGCAGAAATTATCCTGTCCCGGAGGGCAGATACAGTCTCTTCCCCAGTCTCTCATTGAACGGATGATACGATTAAGTAAAGGGTTGTCGGTATAAACGGCACCGCCCTCACCCATTGTCATATGATGAGGCGGATAAAAGCTGCTTGTACCGATATCACCTATAGTTCCTGTAAGCTTATCCTCTCCGTTGATCGTATATACCGATCCCAGAGCGTCACAGTTATCCTCGACAAGCCAGAGACCATGTGAATCACAGAATTCCTTAACTGCCTTCAGGTTAAAAGGATTTCCCAATGTATGGGCAATCATTACAGCTTTCGTTTTTTCCGAATAAGCTTCTTCAAGTTTTGTAACGTCAATATTGTACTGAGGAATTGTCACATCAACGAATACCGGAACCGCACCATACTGGATCACAGGTGCAACAGTGGTAGGAAAGCCCGCAGCAACCGTGATAATCTCGTCTCCGCGTTTTACCCTTCGTTCTCCAAGAAGGGGACTCGTAAGAGCCATGAATGCGATAAGGTTTGCACTTGAACCGGAATTGACAACAGATGCAAATTTAACGCCAAGATAACCGGCAAATTCTTTTTCGAATTTATCCGTGTATCTTCCTGCCGTAAGCCAGAATTCAAGGGAAGAATCCACAAGATTGAGCATTTCCTTTTCATCATAAACACGGCTTGCGTAGGGTATCCTGTCCCCGTCGTTATATTCCCTTTTTTCGCAGTGATACTTTTTAGCATACTCCGATACCTGTTTAAGTATCTCTCTGCGTGCTTCTTCCTCATTCATATTCTCAAACATCAGTAAATACTCCTCTGAATTATATCTATATCAGCCCTTCAACCGTGACTCATTGTCTTCCGCTTCAATCCTGTACTGGGCTATCTCTCTCATCATTTCTGCTTTTACGTCTCCGCCTTCAGCATATATCCTGCTCCATGCAACGGTCTCAGCAATTGCACGGTCAATATGCCATACGCTCTTCCAGCCGAAAGCTCTCTTTAACTTACCGCAGTCAAGTCTCAAAAATGCCGCCTCATGCGGTCCTCCATCCGACTTATCCACCCAGTTCAGGGTTCCTCCCCAGGAATCGCAGAACATCTGGGCGATCTCGCCTGCAGTCTTTGAATCGGTCATATCCGGACCGACATTATAATAGCCTGCATAGATCCGGTCCTTAGCCTGTTTTTCCGCAATTTCCAGATAAACCCACAAGGGCTCCAGAACATGCTGGAACGGTCTTGTTGCAGCAGGATTCCTTATTATGATATCTTTACCGGAAAGAGCTGCTCTCACGCAGTCAGGTATTATCCTGTCTTTCGCAAAATCGCCTCCGCCGATAACATTACCGGCTCTTGCTGTTGAAACCGCCGGTGCATCCTTATCTGAAAAGAAAGACTTCACATAGCTGTGCGTTACCAGTTCCGAACATGACTTTGAGTTCGAATAGGGATCATAACCGTCAAGCATCATATCTTCAGTAAATGCAACGTCATCATCCCGGTTTAAGTAAACTTTATCAGTTGTCACATTTAAGAACGATCTGACACTTTCCGTCTGCCGGATGCATTCGAGTACATTGACAGTTCCCATCACATTTGTTTCAAATGTTGCCCTGGGTTCTTCATACGAAGTACGGACTATGGGCTGAGCCGCAAGATGGAATACGATCTGCGGTCTTTCCTCATCAAAGACAGTTTTTAATCTGTCATAATCCCTGATGTCCCCGATCACCGATCTCATACCGTCTTCAAGCCCTGCAAGCTCAAAAAGCGAAGGTTCTGTGGGTGCTTCAAGTGAGTATCCCGTAACCTTCGCTCCTGCTTCTTTTAATATAGCTGTAAGCCATGCTCCTTTGAAACCTGTGTGTCCGGTAACTAAAACTTTTTTTCCTCTATAAAAATCAAAATCCAACATAGACCCTGCACTTTCCAAAGAACTTTTTCTTAAAGCACGATGCGCCGGATGGGACTTGAACCCACACGCCAATAAGACACAGGAACCTAAATCCTGCTCGTCTGCCAATTCCGACACCGGCGCAAGCAGCTTCACCAATTTTACAAATGAGCATACCTTAGTTAATTATACATTTTGAAAAATTTCTGTCAAGATTTCGTAAAAGGAACTCATGAAAATGATGACTTCGTCCGATAAATATGTTAGAATGAGTCTCTGTAAAGGTAGAATAATCTATGAAAAATAAAGATATCAGTGAAATTAATATGACCTACTCCGGCATCCTGCATGATGAAAAGGGTGAAAAACTTGTGCGCGTTCGCTTCGAGCGTTCTGCCGACAAGGCTTTTGCCGAGGCGATAGTTCCCTCAGGCAGGATAACTTCATCAGAAGGCTTCAGCGATGATGAGCTCAGTAAGATTTCTTCATATTCAAAGGAGAACAGCACGGATATAATGGCCAAAGCACGGGTAATAAGCTCTTTTGTTCATATTTTTTCTTAAAAAGCAACAGGAATAAATTGAAATGAAAATCTGGTTTAAAGAAATAAAGAAGGGGAAAACAATTTGTGACTGCATCATCGACGCAGATGAGAATGACACAAGAACCCACAAGGTTCTAAATTCCCTCGATAAGGCTGCGCATAAACTTGATCTGGCAGTTCCGATCTGGCTTGACAATAATATAAATGAATTCAAGCGAAACGCAAAAACGCGTTTCACTCAGGATTCATTCGTTGAAGAGATCACATTTGATTACCTTGAAATGGCTGTAGTTGAAGAAGATTAAGACCGGAACCTCCTGATCAGATGAGTTCTATTTCTTTTTCTTCTGCAACTTCTTCAAGCTCCTCAAACAGGTCTGAATTTCTGTCGGTATTTCTTCCGACATATATTTTTCTTGGCTTTATCGAAGACATCAGCTTTCCGATATCATTCGAACGCATATCCACTTTCCAAAGTCTCCACTCATATTCATCAGATTCTATCCTCGGCTTTGACATCATGGACATTATCGAACTGTACTGGCTTGATGTATTAACGATCGGAATATCCGAATATCTTACCGGTGAAAAAAGCATTCCGTTGTTTGTTGCAAAGCTGGCGATATCATCAGCAGAATACTCAAGGCAGATTCCCTTGGCATCATTTGCATATTCACTCCACATGCTGAGTGAAAACCGTCTGTCCGTAAAGCACGCAACATAGCTCTTAAAAAGCGCCCAGTCACCCTGTCCGCTCTTTGCAAAACGTATTGCACGGCAGAGATATATCTGTTCAAAACGGATCGTCGATATTTCCGCCATATTTAACTCACGATATCTGTAAAAAAAGCCTACACCCTTCCTTGAAACAAGTTCTGCCGTAAGTGAATTTGCAAGCTGCTGGTTATTTGTAAGGTAGGCCTCAAATATATCATTTCGAAGCTCGTATTCCCAAAGTTCCATGTTCCCTCTATTCTTTAATTATACTGCAAACGTCCCCGACGCTTTCCCCTTTTGTTACAGCCGGCCCCTATTATGCCAGCCACCTGCCGCTGGCACCGCATGGCAGATAAAGCCCGGACTCCCGAACCGGAAGTCCTATTTCATCCGATTCAACATGTCCGCCGAATTTCTTCGCAAAAATACTGGTCATCATGTAGGTCAGAACTGCCGGCTGAAGACCTGTCGTGTAGGAATTAAGCAGCACAAAAAGCGGATGATCCGAGATTATCTTAGAAGTCATCTCAAGAAAAGGATATATCGACTCCTCGATCTTCCATATTTCCCCCTTAGGTCCTCTGCCGTAAGAAGGCGGATCCATGATTATCGCATCATATTTATTCCCGCGGCGTATTTCACGCTCAACAAATTTTCCGCAGTCATCGACAAGCCATCTGAACGAT
>CAJORC010000184.1 GCA_905236615.1 uncultured Lachnospiraceae bacterium | reverse complement strand
CTATAAAGTTGCATACAAACTCACAAGGAAGCACAAAAATATCCAGGAGAAAGCGGGTGAAGTTATGGGCGGGCAGGTTATAGATTTGCCGGAATTCAGGATTTATGATGAAGGAATAGCTGAGGGCAAGCTTAAAGGTGCTGAGGAGCACCTGATCAAACAGATTTGCCGGAAGCTTCGCAAAAATAAATCCTTTGATCAGATAACGGAAGAGCTTGAGGAAGATAAAAAGCATATTGAGGAAATTTGCGTGACTGCTTCAAAATATGGTCCGGAATATGATGAGGATACTGTTATTAAAGCAGTACTGCAAAAGACACAGGAAAATTGATAGTCAGTTAAGGATAGACTCACGATGTAAGATATAAAGATTGCTTACATCGTGAGTTTTTGATTCTTAAATATTGGTGAATGCTATGAAACTTTCAATTTTTGGAGCGCAGGGATATGCGCTTGGGGCCTACGAGGCTATAAAAACTTTATACCCTACGCGGAGCATTCCGTATTTTATTGTATCTTCTATCGGTAATAATTCTCCTGCGCTCGGAAATATTCCGGTGCGGGAAATTGCTTCTCTAGCAGAAGAGTTAAGCCGGGAAGAAAAGAGATCAATGGAGGTAATCATTGCAACTCCGGAAAATGTCCAGCCTGAAATAGAAGAAAGCCTTGAAAATTATGGGTTCACTCATTACAGCCGTTTAACTTCGGAGCGTTGGAATGAGCTTATGAAAATGTTTCATATAAGGCTTAACCAAAAAAAATTTTAGCATCGGGACTGTCCAATTTGCAATACGGTTGTTTATAATGCGCTTACCTTTGATTTAATAGATAATAGTATTCGAACTTATAATAATGTAACCGGCAAGTACTTTTCCTGAGAGGGCTGGGGAATATATATTTTACCGTTTACAAATAATCTTATAAAGGGCAGCTATGCAGATCTGACCATCTGCACAGCTGCCCTTTATCGTAATAAGCTCCTTCATCATTTCTAACATCATATCCCATTTATCAACATCTTCGCGGTTATCTCCGCCATTTCATCGGGCTTTTTCTTATAGCCCGTCTTTATCCATTCTTTTATTATCCCGATACATCCGCTGAAACAGAAAGCGGAATAGAAAGGTGACAGACTGGGATCCGGGGAGTCTTCTGTCCACCAGGCTGTTATCTTTGAACTTAGAAGTTCCTGCAGACTGTATATAAAGGAAACATCTCCGTGGGGACCAAGGAAAGCGCTGACCAGACCTTTGTGCTCGTAGAGCCTGTGATAGAGGGCTGTAAGTACCGGAAGTATCTGGCTATGCACATCTGCTGAACTGTCCATGTTGCAGCTTAACAATTCGTCAAATTCTTCCAGAAGTTCAGCCTCTATAGAGGCCAAAAGGTCATAGATATCCTTGTAGTGGATATAGAAAGTGCTTCTGTTTATATCAGCAGCTTCGGTAAGATCCTTTACCGTAATTTCATTTATATCATGTTTTAGCATTAGCTTTGCCAGGCCTTCCCAAAGAAGCCTGCGCGTCTTTTTCGTGCGTCTGTCAAGATGCTCGTCCTTCATAAGTGATTCTCCGTTTCACGATTTGCCTATTGATTTTTTTAACGATTATCATTATAATACTTTATAAGAAAAAAATCAACATCGCGTTGATTAGTAGAAACAAAGTATGTAAATAGACATTGTGTTAAAAATCGAACAATATGGGATTTATAATTAATGAAAGAATAAAAATGACGGCCTTATTACTCTGCCTTGCGATTACAATAGTAAACTGCAGGGTGGAGCCCTTTTTGTTGCCGGATACAAAAGCTTCAGCTTTGAACAGCGGCGCTGCAAAAATGGACATCCGACAAAATTTGGTCAGATATAAAAAAGATTTTTCAGAGCCGGCTTCTGCGCTTTCCGATAACATTGTTTCTATGGAAGAGAATAAAGAGGATCTTACTGAAATAAAGATCAGCAGTGAATCCGATCTTGAAGAACTGGTTAAAAAAAGTGTTGATGAGTCATACAGTAAAGGGAAGAAATTCATTCTTACAAATGATATCGATCTTAATGGAAAAGAATTTACTCCGATATCGCTTATGGCAGGATGTTTTGACGGAAACGGGCACATTATTACAGGAATAAAGATCGTATCTGACAAATCAGAAAACGGATTTATAAGAAGGGTAACTGAGAGCGGAACGGTAGAGAACCTGACGGTTTCAGCAGATATCACGGCAGGAAAGATCACGGAAAACATAGGCGGTATAGCCGGTGAAAATGCGGGAACTATAAGCAGAACGACTTTTGAAGGAAGTATTCTTTCATACAGAGCCAGCGGCGGGATAGCAGGTCATCTGGCAGAATCCGGCAATATCATTTCATGTACGAACAAGGCAGTGATAACCTCACAGAGACGCACCGGAGGAATAGCAGGCTTTAATGAAGGGAATATTTCAGATTGTGTTAATTACGGAAAGATAAATACAGGTTCTGAAACAGCACATGAACTTCTGACTGATGATTCTGATAAATTTGAACTCGATCTTTCAAGGAAAGATTTCAGGGTATTGATGACAGGCGGGATTGCCGGAATTAATTCAGGAGTTATCGCGGATTCCATGAATTACGGTAAGGTGGGATTCAGCTCGCTTGGATATCTTACGGGAGGAATTGCCGGATATACTAAAGGTTATATAGGAAACTGCATAAACAATGCTGATATTTCGGGAAGGAAGAATACCGGAGGTATAGCAGGACTTTTTGAACCCTACAGCAGACATGTTTATGAAAATGATTCTTTTGACAAAGCAGAGGATAAAGCTGATGAACTAACCGGTCTTCTTGATGATCTGAACGGTCTGGTGCAGGCTGAGGATGACAGTACCCAGAAGAATATCGATCTGATAAGGCTTGAAATTGATGCCCTTAGATATAAGATAAGCGAAAACAAGGCTTATTACAGAAGCAAGGACGATATAGTTGAGCAGGAGCTTGAAGGGAGACTTGATAAGATACGGGCAACCGCCGATGACATGGACGGGGATTTCAGTATTGCTTTTTCATCATATCAGGGAACAACTGCAAAAGAAGAAGCAGAGAGCATAGAAAAGCTTATCAGGGCTTTTGTTGATGCTTTAAGAAGCGGCTCTTATCTGGACTTGTCGGAAAACCTGCTTAAACTTGCGGAAAAATCACGGAATTTTGTGTCTGCTTTGAATAAGAAAATAGATGAGACAAAGGCTGCAGAGAAGAAGATATCAAAGGAAAGTAAAAAACTGATAGAAGGTCTTGAAGATCTTCGTGATGAATTTAATGAACTGGATGATTATTGCAGAAATACTGCCGACAGTTACAAGTGCGACCTGAGAAATACAAGTGATGACCTGAACGCAAGAGTTGAAAATATCGCGGCGGAAATGGATATCCTGAATGAAGGGTTAAAGTCGTCAGATAAAAAGATCAGGAATAAGACGGATGAGATATCAAAGGCTAACCGCGAATTAACTGATGCGGTAACTGACAGTTTCGATGAAGCAAAGTCAGTTATAACGGAACTTAAGGATACGGAAGATAGTGAGGAAGTCTTTGAAGATTTATCGGATGACGAGGATGCAACTGTATCGGAGGGGCTTATCCATAAATGCACTAATAAGGCAACTGTATTCGGGAATATAAATACCGGAGGAATTGCAGGAACGATCGATTACTGGAATGAGAGTGAATCCGAGAGCGAGATAGTATCGGAAGGAACACCGAGCCTTGAGTATAAGTCTTATAAGAAAGCGACGATACTAGATTCCGAAAATCATGCGGATATAGTTTCCAGCAGGGATTACAGCGGCGGAATAGTCGGAAAGGCTGCAAGCGGTGCTGTAATAGGCTGCGGTAATTACGGAAATCTCTTTTCTGAGGATGGAAAATACAGTGGAGGTATTGCGGGTTACAGTGCTTTTACGATAAGGAACTGTTATGCGGTAACATCCGTAAGTGCGGATTCAGAGGCAGGAGGCATTGCAGGGAAAGGAAAAAATCTTATTAACAACCGTTCCATAGCATATGTTTCGGATGACGGTGAGCATAAAGGTGCCGTGGCAGGAAGCCTGGAAGAGGGCGGACAGGTATCCGGAAATGAATTTGTAACTGACGACGGCAGCGGAATAAACGGTGCGGCAAATTCTGCGGAAGCAAAAAGGAAAAGTTATGAAGAGATCGTATCCGGAAATAATATTCCGGAAGCGTTTAAGAAGCTGACGGTTACATTCATATATGAAGGAACTGTTATAAAAAGGCTCGTGACCAGTTATGATTCATCACTTGATGAGTCAGAGATTCCAAAGGTTCCGAAAAAGGAAAACAAGATTGGTTTCTGGTCACGAAATGATTTTGATCATATAAAAGAGAATATGCTGGTCAGTGCGGAATACGAATCATATGTAACCAGTATTTCGGCAAAGGCTGATGATACGGATTATCTGCTTGAAGGACTTTTTTATCCGGACTCTGTACTGATGGTTAAAAAAGAAAATGATGCGGATCTTCCCGAAGAACTGAGGGATTATAAAATTATCTCAAAAATATCACTGAGCGTTGATTCTCAATATGGAACGGTTTCATCTGACAGGCTGATACGCATATCTGATAAAAATAAGGCTGATGTGATAGCGGTTTCGAAAGACGGGAAGGTCAGCATAAAGGATACACGCCGTGACGGCAGCTATATTGTTGCTGATATAGGCGATGCATCGGAAATATATATAGTAAGAAAGAAATGGCTTTTTTGGTTTTAGGAAGGGAAAGCGGAAAAGATGGACTCAAATAAAGAGAACATAATGTATAAAATAGCGGAATTTATTGTTGACAGAAGACCGGGATTTTTCCTGCTTTTCATAGTTATGGCAATTTACTGCATTGTGTCGATGGGCAGAGTGCAGGTGGAAAATGATGTGGCAAAATATCTTCCGAATTCAACAGAGACAAGGATCGGCGTAGATCTGATGGATGAGGAATTTAAGACCTTCGGGACAGCCAAGGTTCTGCTTGCCAACATCACCTATGACAGGGCAAAAATGGTCGCAGACGGAATCGCTGAAATCAGCGGTGTAAATACTGTCAAGTTCTATGACCCTGATGACAAAGACTATAATAATGACCAGCTTGAGGATTATTATAAGGATTCTGCTGCGCTTATCACCATAATGTTTGATGACGAGAAGGATGCGGAGATAACCCAGCAGGCCATAGTTGCTGTCAGGGAATATGTGAAGGATTATGACAGTTATGTCTATACGACAGTTGACCTTGACGAGTCTGCGGAATTGAGGAATGACATCAAATTTATACTGGTCATAGTTGCAATCGTGATAGTACTGGTACTTCTCTTTACTTCTGAGACTTATGCTGAGATACCTATATTCATTGCCACATTTATAATGGCGGCGATATTGAACAAGGGTACTAACTATGTCTTCGGTACGATCTCGTTTATATCCAATTCAGTAGATATAGTATTGCAGCTGGGACTTGCGATAGATTATGCAATCATCCTTTTTCACAGGTATCTGGAAGAGAAGAAAAAAGGACAGGATGCCAGAGAATCGATGATACAGGCATTGTCAAAAGCAATTATCGAGATCTCTTCCAGCTCACTTACGACTATGGCCGGACTGCTGGCGCTTGTTTTCATGCACTTCCAGATAGGACGTGACCTTGGACTTGTACTCTGCAAATCCATTATATTCTCGATGATCACGGTATTCTTATTTATGCCGTGCCTTATAATGATGTGCAGAAATGTCATTGAGAAAACAAGACATAAAAACTTTGTGCCGACTATAAATCATTGGGGAAATTTTATTTATACGACAAGATATATAATGCCCGTTGTATTTATCGCGACACTTGTATTTGCCATCTATTTCTCCAACCGATGTCCTTATGTCTTTGACAAATATTCTGCAAAGTGTTCCAGAATGACTGACTATGTCAGGGCAAAGAACAGGATAGACGAGACTTTTGATACCGGAAGCCAGATGGCGATAATCGTTCCGAAGGGCGATTATGAAAAGGAAAAGGAAATCATAGAAAAGCTGTCGGCGAAAAGTTACGTCGGGGATATAACGGCTCTTGCAAACGTTGATGTCGGTGATGAGAACGAATATGTGCTGACCGATGAGCTGAACCCAAGGGAACTGGCGGAAGTAGTTGATGTGGATACGGGTCTCACAAAACTTCTTTACGGAGCTTATGCCAAGGAAAAAGAAGCTTATGGGGCTTTTATAGACGGAATTGACGAGTATAAGGTTTCAGTACTGGATATGATCGACTACATTTATGAGCAGAAGGAAAAGAACGCTATTCATTTAAGTACCGACCAGACCAAGGATCTTGATGATATCAAGGAAAAGGTTGATGATGCGAGAAAACAGCTCGAAAGCGAAGAGCATGCCCGTCTTATTTTTACGATGAAGGGTGAAGTTGAAGGAGCGGAGACCTTTGAGCATATAAATGAAGTCAGGGAGCTGGTTCAGAGTTATTACACAAACAGGATATATGTTGTGGGTGATCCTACGAGTAACCAGGATCTTTCGGCTTCATTCAGCCAGGATAACACTCTGATCTCGGCATTGACGGCATTCTTTGTAGGTGTGATTCTGCTATTTACGTTCCAGTCGGGAAGTGTGCCGCTGATCCTGCTCCTTACGATACAGGGAAGTATCTGGATAAATTTTGCGATTCCTTACATTACAAATACACCCATGTATTTCCTGGGGTATCTGATCGTAAGCTCGATCCAGATGGGTGCTACGGTTGACTATGCGATTGTTATTACCAACCGCTATATGACTTTGAGAAAAGAATATTCATCCAAAAAGGAAGCCATTGTAACGAGTCTTAACCAGTCATTTGCAACTATTGTTACTTCGGGTACCATACTTACGGCATGCGGATTTGCCGTAGGTTACTGCACGAGTAACGGAGTTATTGCCGCTATCGGAATAGCGCTGGGAAGAGGTACGGTAACATCGATAATTCTTGTAATGCTTATCCTGCCGCAGATACTCTGTATCTGTGATGGAATCTTTGACAAGACAGCCTTTACGATCAGCAGCCGGCTTTCAACAGGTGAAAAAATGAAGAGAAGCGGAAGTACGATGGCTCTTGACGGTCATGTCAAGGGATACTTCTCGGGATATATAGATGCTAAGATCGTAGGTACTGTAAACGGTGACATGAATTTTACCCTTGAGTCGGGTAAAGCGGGTGAGGCAGTAAATGATAATGCTTAATAAATACTATAAAGCCTGCGTCGGTATAGGTTTGTCCTTATCGATCCTGCTGTCGGCAGTTCCGG
>CAJORC010000183.1 GCA_905236615.1 uncultured Lachnospiraceae bacterium | reverse complement strand
TCTTCCTTGATCGGAAGATGTACTACAACCAGATCTTCTTCCTTCTCAACAGCCAGATCCTCCGTAAGCTGATTTTTTCTGAATTCGGCAGTTATGCTGACAGCGCCTTCTTTCGGCTCAATTTCCTTACCGTCTGAAATAAAGGCAATATCATACATGAGCGTATTGCTTTCAGTATATTCACTTGCACTCTCATGTCCGATATCTTCAGCAATAATCTCCGCATTATTGTTAAGTGCATCCATATAGGCATCGTAATTATAGCCTTCTGTATCTGATGTAAGCTCCGTTACGACAAGTTCTGCATCATCAGGTATTGCAGACGCCTCTTTAATTGTTGCGGTTATTTTTATTTTGCTGTCAGAATACTTATATTCTGTCCTGTTAGCCGACACGCTGTTATCCGACACAGCTTCTTCCGCGGAATTATCAGATACTGCCTCTTCTTCAGCAGAATTCTCGGAAACTGCTTCGGCATCATTTTCGGAAAGGCCTGCAGTCTCGGCTGTAGCCTGGCCTTCTTCGCTTACTGCAGTTTCTTCCGTGCCGGCTGCTGTACTTTCTGTTGTGCCTTCTTCGCTACTGCTGTTCTCCTCAGCTGTATATTCAGCACTTTCTCCACCCTCGTTTGTTTCTCCGGACTCGCCGCCTTCGGACTCGCTTTCAGCCTCAACCGACTCCCCGCCTTCGGATTCCTCACCCTCTGAATCCTCATTATTTTCGGAGTCTTCTTCCTCGTGTTCCTCGTCGTCTTCGTCCTGAACTTCGACCTCATCTTCGTCGCCGCCATCATCTTCATCGCCGCCGTCGTCTCCGTCGCTCAGCTGCATTCCAATCTCGTCAGCTGTTTCCTCGGAAACAGCTGTAGCCGGCTTATTCAGGGCATAAAAAGTTCCCGTGCCCGCTATCAAAGCAAGCACAAGGATTATTGCAAACCACTTTTTATATCTTTCATGCCGCGCTATGTAGTTTTTTGCACGCTCAAAGTCAATCTTTCGCATTTTCCCTCTTTAACCCCTTATAATTTACCAAATACATTCAGCGGGAACATTCTGAATATCGCCTTTCCTATAAGCTGTTCCTCTGAAACGCATCCAACTGTTGAAGACCTCGAATCTATCGAGACGCTTCTGTGATCTCCCAGTACAAAGTACCTGCTCTCCGGTACCTGATACGGGAATGTGATGTCGTAAGGCTCAAGAGATTTTTCACTGATATAATTCTCTTCGAGCTCAACACCGTTTACTGTTACATTTCCATTTGAATCTATATTTATCCAGTCACCCGGATTTCCTATAACCCTTTTTATCAGCACTTTATTGTTGTAATAAAATGCTATAAGATCACCTGTCTTAAACTTCTTCGTATTCTGTGCAACAATTATCTGTCCTGACTCAAGCGAGGGCGACATACTGTCCCCTGTAACCTTCAGCACAGTTATGAAGAAAGTCGATATCAGGATGGCTACTGCTATTACAAAAACAAGTACGAACATGGTACGTCTGAATATCTTGTTGTATTCGTGCCTGTTATTTTCCCTTTCCAGCTCTTTCTTCAGTTCTTCTATACTCGGCTTATAAGCTTTTTCTTCTTTTTTCTCTTTAGGCATCGTTATCCCTGATCTTCTGAGCTTCCAGCTCTGCTTCTCTTATTATCTCTTTTGCCTTTTCTCTTGAATCGGCAACCAAAGCCTTTACTTCTTTTACTTCCGCTTCTACCTGTTCCCGGAGCTTCTGCTTATAAATTTCTATCGAAAGTTCGGCATCTTTCATGATTCCCGTAAGTGCAAAACACGCCTCCGCAAGAGAACCTGCATGTTTTATCTGCGAAAGCTGATAATCAACCTCATGCCTTATTTCTTCCTTTTCACGCTCCAGCCTTGCTTTAAGTCCTTTAATATCCTTATCAAATTTTGCCTGCAACTCTGACTTCTGCTCATTGAACTTGCGTCTCATTTCCGCACGTTCTTCATCAAAATTCTTCAGCATTGCCGCACGCTCTTCCGCCATTTCATGCTGCATCTTCAGTCTTTCTTCCTGAAGCTCAGCCTTAAGTTCTTCTTCATGCTTCTTAGCCGCCTCAGCTTCTTCCGAAAAAGTTATCATCATATTCAATAACTCTCTGCGGCTCAGTTTTCTTAAATCGGTGTCTGCCATTGTTTTTTCCTACCAATTTGATATGTTAAGCGGTTGTTATTTATATGTTCAATTATGCTAGTTGAAATAAAAAGATCTGAATTATTGTATTAATTATACTGTATCATGTGTACATTTTATCACTAATGCCTTTTATATGTATACACCTCATTCGATTATTTTGTCAATGATCAAAAAAAAATACAGCAGATTTGACGGAGAAGTTTTATTGATGAGTCAACATTTTGTGAGAAATGATAAATGAGTAAAAAAAAAGCAGATACGTAACCGAATCTGCTTAAATTTGCTTCCGACTAGTATTTTTTATTATCTGCCGGTACACTTATCTGCCATCGAGGATTATATAAGCCAGTAGCATATAATTAACAAATCCAAATGAGGGGAATGGAAAACGCCGTGTTCATTATATGCTACGTCACTACATCATTATTCGATAACGTGTACCCAGCCTTCTGGACCTTCAATATGGCCCATCTGAATACCTGTAAGCGTATCATAGAGTTTCTGGGTAACAGGACCCATCTTCTCCATTCCGCTCGGAAGGTAGATAACCTTACCGTGATCATCGATCGATCCGACAGGGCTGATAACTGCTGCAGTTCCGCAAAGTCCTGCCTCAGCGAATGCTCCATCTTCTACTTCACTTAAAAGAACTTCTCTCTCTGTAACCTTGCATCCAAGATACTTCTCAGCAACAACATGAAGGCTTCTTCTTGTGATAGAAGGAAGGATTGATGAAGACTTCGGAATAACAAGGTTGCCGTCATGGTCAACGAAGATCAGATTAGCTCCGCCTGTCTCCTCTATCTTTGTCCTTGTTGCAGGATCAAGGTAAAGGTTCTCATCATAACCTTCTTTATGTGCTGTAACAATGGCATGAAGGCTCATTGCATAGTTAAGGCCGGCCTTGATATGTCCTGTTCCGCGCGGTGCTGCTCTGTCAAAATCACTTATCTTGAGCTTTACGGGCTTTGCGCCGCCCTTGAAGTAAGGTCCTACAGGAGTAACGAAAATTCTGAACTGGTACTCATCCGCCGGTTTTACACCGATTACAGGGTTTGAACCAAACATATACGGTCTGATGTAAAGTGTTGCACCTGAGCCGTAAGGAGGAACCCAGTCAAGGTTTGCCTTTACTACTTTATCTACAGCTTCTACAAATCTGCCTTCCGGAAGTGTAGGCATCTCAAGTCTCAAGCATGTATCATGCATTCTTGCATCATTCAGATCAGGACGGAAAGTTACTACCCTGCCATCCTCAGTTGTATAAGCCTTAAGACCTTCAAAGCAGGACTGTGAATACTGAAGAACTCCGGCACACTCGCTAATGACGACCTTATCGTCCTCTGTAATGACACCGTCATCCCACTTGCCATCCTTAAAGTTTGTAACATAGCGATTATCGGTCTTTATGTAGCCAAAGCCGATATTCTCCCAGTCAATGTCCTTTTTTGCCATTGTTTTGTACTTCCTTTCATTCAAATTATACTTTTTACATTTTATTACTTTAACGTGGAAAAGGCAAGAAAAAAATTAGAATTGATAATAAAGAAAAATGTGCTATAATTTAGATAATCACAGCAACTAGCATTATCACAAAAGTGAACAAATCAAGATAAGATACCATCAGCATCACTCCGACTGCACTAAGTTCATTTTCGCATTCCATGCTCAATTCACTAAGTGCACCTGTATGGACAAATGTAAATTCATCCTGCGTTTCACTTGGATTCATTAACATTTGTCACACTCCCTTAGATATACAGGCGCTTAATCTCATATGTTATTAAATTATATCTCCCTTATCTGTCCATTTCCTCTTATCTCATATTTGTAAGAGGTGAGTGCTTCCAGTCCCATAGGACCGCGGGCATGGAACTTCTGGGTGCTGATACCGATCTCGGCACCAAAACCGAATTCAAAGCCGTCGGTAAATCTTGTTGATGCATTTACATAAACGGCCGCTGCATCTATTCCACGGAGGAATTTATCGGCATTTGCCTTTGTTCCGGTAATTATCGCTTCACTATGATGAGTTGTATAACGATTGATGTGTTCTATCGCCTCATCAACGCTGTCTACCGTCTTCACCGAAATGAAAGGTCCAAGGTATTCCTTAGCAAAGTCTTCTTCCGTAGCTGCTTCAATCTCCGAAATAACCGACCTTGCTCTTTCGTCTCCTCTGATAGTCACGCCCTTTGCGGATAAAACCTCATAAATACGTTTCAAAGCCTTATCTTCCGCTGCCGAATGTATAACAAGTGACTCTATTGCATTGCAGACGCCCATCCTCTGGGTCTTTGCATTGTCTATAATCTTTACAGCCATTTCTATGTCAGCAGTTTCATCCACATATACATGGCAGTTTCCGACACCGGTCTCAATAACCGGAACAGCACTGTTCTCAACCACAGACCTTATCAGTCCGGCGCCTCCTCTCGGTATAAGAAGATCCACATATTCCTTAAGCTTCATGAGTTCTGCCGCAGTTTCACGGGATGTATCTTCAAGCACCTGTATTGCATCTTCCGGCAGCCCTGCTCCATTCAGTGCCTCACGGATAACTTTTGCTATTGCAAGATTAGAATTTATGGCATCACTTCCGCCTCTGAGGATAACCACATTTCCCGACTTAAAACAGAGACCAAAAGAGTCAGCGGTAACATTAGGTCTGGATTCATAAATTATTGCTATTACTCCAAGCGGAACCCTTCTTTTTTCAATCACCAATCCATTCGGCCGCAAAATCGTCTCGATAAGTGAATCGATGGGGTCATTAAGCTCAGCTATCTGGCTTAATCCTTCTGCCATGCCCTTTATTCTCTTTTCATCAAGTGAAAGTCTGTCCAGCATTGCCTGCGAAACTTTGTTTCTCGCAGCCATGACATCCTTTGCATTCTCACTTAAGATGTATCCGGCTTTTTCAACCAGCGCATCTGCCGCAGACTTTAATCCTCTGTTCTTATCTTCGGTTGACATGACCGCCATCTTTGCAGATGCAGCCTTCGCTTTTTTTCCAACTTCGTTTAAGTATTCGTTCACTTTTTCAGCCTCCTCTTATGAAACAGAAAACTTCACCAGTCCAAAATCAGTTGTAAATGATCAACAAATCCAAATGAGGGGGAATAAAAAACGTCGGCACTTACGCAGTGTCTTTTAATAATATAGGCAGGCCTGTAAGCCGGGTTATGTATTAGGTGATAATCTATCTAGGGCTGCCGTTACCGACAGTCTCGAGCGAACTACCTGAAAGCAGACCGGGCAAGTCTGTCGCTTTCTGTTTGTTCTTGCTTCGGATGGGGCTTGCAATGCGGTCCATGTTACCATGTACCCGGTGGTCTCTTACACCGCCATTTCGCCATTGCCTGTGAGGTTACCCTCCATCGGCTGTATATTTTCTGTTGCGCTTTCCCGCGTGTTACCACGGCCGGCCGTTAGCCGGCAGCCTGCCCTGCGAAGCCCGGACTTTCCTCCCGTAAGACCATAAAGTCTTACCGGCTATCACCTGACCTGCCTGTTTTTCTATCTTAATTATTATCCATCCTTTTGTCAACCCACGTCAAAGCATGATCCGCCGACAAATTCACGGATAAGCGAGTTTTTCGGAAGCATCTCGGTACTTACTCCGAGGAAATACTGGAGGAATTTAAGCAGACGGACTGCTTCCTGATAACCTGTGTCTCCCGGCTGAATGCCGAAAAGAAGCGGTTCTGCATACTGCTTAAGTACCGAAAGTTCATATATAAGAGCGGAATTAAACATTGCATCCGCACTTTCCTGATGAGGGAAAATATTCCTCTCTTCGCCGTTTCGTACATCCTCCCACATGCCAAGCGTTCTCGATGCCGAAGCTCCCCTTGTTCGGTAATCCCTTACAAGACGCCGGATAAGTCTTCCGTCTGTGGTCGGAATACGGTTATGCTCATCGATATTTAATGTCGTGAGCGAACTTATGTATATTTTGTAGCGGTCATCTTCGGAAAAGACTTCCGAAAAAACATCATTCAGACCGTGGATACCCTCGATCACAAGAACGTCATTT
>CAJORC010000182.1 GCA_905236615.1 uncultured Lachnospiraceae bacterium | reverse complement strand
CAACTGAATAAGTGTGTTAACGGTGAACTGATAAACAGGAAGTTCGATAAGGGCAGAGCTGTTGTCAGGGTTGCCGAGGCTTTAGGATATGATATCGGAGATACAATAGGTTTCGGGGACAGCATGAATGACCTCGAAATGATAAAGACTGTCGGTTATAGCGTCTGTATGGCAAATGGCAATGAAAATCTTAAGAAGCTGTGTGACATGGTCTGTGATTCAGTAGATAATGACGGACTTGCAAAAGCTTTCGAACAATTAAACCTTGTAGAGTAGGAAGGAGAATCTTTATGGCATTGGATTACCATAAGTGTGCGGAGGAAATTTTCAGTCATCTCGGAGGACGGGAAAACATTGTCAGTGCGGCTCATTGTGCAACAAGACTGAGGCTGGTAATAGCTGATAATTCAAAGGTTGATGCAAAGGCTCTTGAAAACGTTGAAGGTGTAAAGGGACTTTTCAATTCAAACGGTCAGCTTCAGCTTATCATCGGAACAGGAACGGTTAATAAGGTTTATGAGGAGTTCCTTGCAATTACAGGAATGACAGCAGCTACAAAAGAGGATGTCAAAGCAGCAGCTGCAGCAAGGCAGCCTTTACCCAAGAGAATGGTTAAGGCGCTCGGTGATGTTTTCGTACCGATCCTGCCCGCGATCGTTGCATCAGGTCTTATGATGGGTCTTGTAGAAGCTCTTGGTAAGATCGAAGGACTTGGATTTGCAAACAGTGACTGGTATGCATTCCTTGATATGATCTCGGCTACGGCTTTCGCTTATCTTCCGGTAATTGTTGCAATCTCGGCAGCAAGAGTTTTTGGCGGAAATATTTTCTTAGGCGCGGTTATCGGCCTTTCAATGATTCATTCATCACTTCTTAACGGATGGAGTGTTGGTTCAGCTGATGCCATTAATTCGTTCTTTGGAGTGACGGACGGAATTGTCCAGAAGTGGTATCTTTTCGGAAATATAAAAATAGGAGATTATGTATTACTGCAGATCAACAGGCAGGGTTATCAGGGACACGTTATTCCGGTTATCATAGCTGTTTTCCTGATGTGCAAGATAGAGCAGTGGCTCCACAAGCATGTGCCTGAAATGATTGACCTTTTCGTAACACCGCTTTGTACTGTGCTTTCTACAGCACTTGTTACATTTACGATTATCGGACCTATTTTCTCAACACTTGAGACATATGTGCTTTCTTTTGCACAGGTACTTGTCCGGAACCCGTTCGGAGCTATGATAATGGGTGCGGTTTATCCCGTAACCGTTGTAATGGGTCTTCACCATATGTACAACATTATTGAGGCAGGAATGCTTTCAAGCGTTGGTCTTAACACATGGATGCCTATAGCATCTGCAGCAAACTTTGCACAGTTTGGTGCATGTCTTGCAGTAGGTCTTAAGGCTAAGGCAAACAAGACAAAGGTTATCGCAGTTCCTTCATCAATGTCAGCTGCACTCGGAATCACAGAGCCTGCTATATTCGGTGTAAATATGCGTTTCTTTAAACCTTTTGTATGCGCTATGATCGGTGGTGCGATCGGTTCGATATTCGGAGCTGTTACAGGTATCGGTGCAACAGCTTATGGTGTAACCGGTATCCCCGGTTTCCTTACAATAAACAATGCAGGAGTTTATGCAGTACTTCTTCTTATATCAGGTGGTATTGCATTCGTACTTACAACAGTTATCTGGAAAGAGGATGTTGAGGAAGCTCCGGCAGCAGAAACAACAGCAGCTGCTGAAACTGCTGCAGAATATGAAGCACCGGTTGTTATCCGTGCAGGCGGAAATGCAGTTCTTGCTCCTGTAAAAGGAGAGGCTGTAAAGAGCGAGGAGATTCCTGATGATGCATTTTCTTCAGGGGCACTTGGAATCGGTGTTGGTATTAAGCCTGACGATAATGTTGTTTATGCACCTTTTGACGGAAAGATTTCAACTGTAATCGATACAAAGCATGCAGTAGGAATAAGCGGCCCCGGAAATATGGAGCTTCTTATCCATGTTGGTATCGACACAGTAAAGATGAAGGGTGATGGGTTCAATTGCTTCGTATCTCAGGATGAGGAAGTTAAGAAGGGCCAGAAACTGCTTGAGTTTGACAGAAAGAAGATCAAAGATGCAGGTTATTCTGACATGGTAGTTGTTCTGCTGACAAACAGCGATGACTATGATGATGTTAAGACAGCATCGGATTGCTAATCAGGTCTGAGGAGATTTACAATTTGAAAGAACCTACACGTGAAGAAAAATACAGAGTACTTAAAGACCCTGAAGAAATAAGGGGTCTTTATGACTCAATCAAAAAATCCGATTACCGGCAGCGTTTTCATACGCAGCCGGTAACCGGTCTTTTAAATGATCCTAACGGCTTCGTCTATTATGACGGCTACTGGCATCTTTTTTATCAGTGGTGTCCCTGGGGAGCCTTTCATGGGCTGAAATACTGGTATCATGTTGTTTCGGAAGACATGGTAAGCTGGGAAAATAAGGGCGTATTCCTTAAACCCGATACGGAATTTGACAATAAGGGCGTCTATTCGGGAACTGCGCTTCCGACTGCAGACAGACTTGAACTTTTCTATACTGGAAATCACAGGGATGATGACTGGACAAGATGTTCATATACCTGTCTGGCAAAGCTCGATGAGGAAAGCGGAGAAGCTGAAAAGCAGGAAAAGCCCCTGTTCGGACCATCGGAGGGCTATACAGAGCATCAGAGAGATCCGAAGATTATTTATAATGCTGAAAAGAAGAAATACTTTATTTTACTTGGTGCCCAGACAAAGGATAACAGAGGATGCGGAATCCTTTATGAGTCTGATGACGTAAAGGGACAGTGGCATTTTGCGGGCGAGCTGAAAGTTCCGGGATTTGAAAAATTCGGAACGATGTGGGAGTGTCCATCCATTCAGCGTATAGGCGACAAGGATGTTCTTTTCTTATGTCCGCAGGGGATTAAGCTTCCGGGACATGGAGAAGTTACGAACCATAACGGTTATATTGTCGGAAGAATGGATTATGACAGCCTTACCTTTATCCCTGATATGGGCTTCAGATTTTTGGATGAGGGCTTTGACTTTTATGCGGCGCAGTGCTGTGAAGGAAGCTATTCTGACAGACATTCCGTGCTGATGGGATGGATGGGACTTCCGGATGCAGCTTATCCTACGGATGAAGAAAACTGGTCAGGATGTCTGACTATTGCGCGCGAGCTTGCTGTTGAAGGCAGCCGGCTTATCCAGAAACCTTTAAGGGGACTTGAAAACCTTAAGGGAGAACAGGCAGATGTAAAGAGCAGAATTCTTCCGAGAAGCTGCAAAATGGAGATAACAAATCTGTCTGATGATTTCAGCCTGAGACTTTTCTCCAATGAAAATGGCAAGGGTGGATTTAAGTTTAATTATAACAGGGATGAGAATGAGGTTTATGCTGACCGAAGCCGCATGACCAGAAGATTTAATACCGGCTTCGGAGAAGAGAGGACATTATCTTTTGAAAATCCTCTGAATAAAATCGAGATATTTGTAGACAGAAGTTCTGTTGAAATCTTCTTTAATGAGGGAGAAATTGTTTTCAGCAGCAGAGTATTCCCTGTTGAAGAAGAGAAATATTTTGATTTCAAAGGAAACGGCAAGGTACGTATCTGGGAAATGAATCCTGCCGTAAAGGATGATTTTGTTGTGTGATGACTGAGAAGAAACATCTTTTTGACAATAAGACGCTGCTTATGATGATGCTTCCGATAATAGCAGAGCAGCTGCTTAATTCCCTTATGGGAATGGCGGACAGCATGATGGTAAGCAACGTCGGTTCAGCGGCGCTTTCGGGCGTTTCGCTGGTGGACTCGATAAACAACCTCGTCGTGCAGGCCTTTAATGCAATGGCAACCGGCGGGGTTATTATCTGCTCAAATTACATAGGACAGAAAAACCATAAAAAGGCAGAGGAAGCAGCAAGACAGCTGGTGATGATATCCACGGTAATATCGGTCTTGTTAATGCTTATCTGCCTGATTTTCAGGATTGAACTTTTAAGACTGATTTTTGGAAGCGTTGAAGCCGATGTAATGGAAGCTTCAGGTATTTACTTTTTCCTGACGGCACTTTCGTATCCGGGAATATCTCTCGCGGCAGCGGGAAGTGCAATATACAGGGCTCAGGGTAATACAAGGCTTCCAATGATAGTTGCCATAGTGTCAAACTCCATAAACATTCTGGGTAATGCATTGATGATATGGGGATTTGGACTGGGGGTATTCGGTGCCGCACTCGCGACCTGCTTTTCGAGGATTTTTTCGGCAGTGGTACTTCTTATTCTCTTGTACAGAAAAGATCAGAAGATTTCCGTAAGGGATTATCTGACTTTCAGGCCTGACAGGAAGAATATTGGAAGGATACTGTCGCTGGGAATTCCTAACGGTATAGAGAATTCCATGTTCCAGTTTGGAAAACTTGCGATTCAGTCTTCTGTATCAACGCTGGGGACTGCTGCAGTAGCAGCTCAGGCAATGACGAATATTATGGAGAATGCCAACGGAATTGCGGGAGTTGCGATAGGAACAGGCTTAATGACGGTTGTCGGACAGTGTCTGGGTGCGGGACGTAAGGATGAAGCGGTCTATTATATCAGGAAAATGATAGTATGGGCCTACATTGCAATATTGAGTTCATGCCTTTTTGTTTATGCGCTGACAAGACCTGTAACCCTGCTCGGCGGTATGGAAGAGGCAAGTGCCGCACTCTGTATATATATGATGGGCTGGATTACTATTGTAAAACCGCTGACCTGGTCACCGTCTTTCGTGATCGCCTATGGAATGAGGGCAGCAGGAGATGTGAAATATTCAATGATAGTTTCGACATGTACGATGTGGCTCTGCAGGGTTACTCTGGCAACATTTTTGATAAGGGTAATGGGCTTTGGAACAATGGGAGTCTGGATCGGTATGTTTGCCGACTGGAGTCTCAGGGCAGTATTTTTCAGCCTTAGGTTTAAGAGCGGAAAATGGGTACACGGAGTACTTGGAAAAGGATGAAAAAAACGGAGACTGAAATTTCAGCCTCCGTTAATTTTTTTTACTATTATAAGAGTTCTTCGTATCCGGGTCTGTAAAGATGTCTCGGAATACCGTCTACCATTACGGGAGAAACGTCACCCTGAATAAGAGGACGAACGTATGTTATGAACTCGTCAGTAACATAAGTTCCGTCTTCTGTGATCCATTCTCTCGGAACAAGTCTTTCGTCGTTGGCAATCTTGTGAACATCCTTAACTTCGGTGTGCATCTGATAAGGATCGTCGGAGATACGGTTGATAACAACCATCTTTCCACTGTCACCCTCGTCAGCAGCCTTCATTGCAGCACCGCCGACCTCGTATGCTTCGAGTATATCAACACGTGATGCGCAGTGGCTTGCAGCTCTCTGAAGAGTTGAAAGCTCGATGGCTCTTGTTTTGCAGCCGATCTCTCTGGAAAGAACGTTGCAGAGATATCTTGCTGTTCCTGTAAGCTGTTTGTGGCCGAATGCGTCAACGTACTCAACGTTGTTTTCAAGCTCATTGACGTAAGTGCCGTCAGCGGTTCTGATACCTTCGGAAACAGCGATAACAATGGATGCTTTTTTCTCAAGGAGCTTACGGCATTTCTCGACAAAAGTAGGAACATCGAAAGGAAGCTCAGGAAGATAGATAGCATCGGGACCCTGACAGTCCTCACCCTTTGAAAGAGCAGAAGCACCTGTGAGCCAGCCGGCATTTCTTCCCATAACCTCAACTACGATAACCTGTCCGTGCTCGGTCTCAAGACTCCAGCTGTCCCGGATGATCTCCTTAACGGAAGTACCGATATACTTTGCAGCAGAGCCGTAACCGGGAGTGTGGTCTGTAAGAGCGAGATCGTTATCGATCGTCTTCGGGCATCCTACGAATCTTATGGGTGATTCGATATAGATAGCATAGTCGGAAAGCTTCTTTATAGTATCCATAGAATCGTTTCCGCCTATGTAAATGAAACAGTCGATCTCAAGGTCGGTAAGGATCTTGAAGATCTTGTCATAAAGTTCCTGATTCTTGTGAATACCGGGAAGCTTATAACGGCATGAACCCAGATATGCCGAGGGAGTTCTTTTCAGAAGCTCGGCGTCAAGTCCTGTCTGGATATGCTCAGAAAGGTCGATATATCTTCCTTCCAGAAAGCCCTGTATGCCATGAATCATACCATAGACTTTTTTGTATCCCCTGTCCATTGCTGTCCGGTAAACGCCGGCGAGCGAT
>CAJORC010000181.1 GCA_905236615.1 uncultured Lachnospiraceae bacterium | reverse complement strand
TTTCTGCCTGCAAGCTCCGTATCAAGATTTTTAAGCCATTCTTCCGTTCCTCTCGCATCAACCGTATCCATAACAGCGGTCTTCTCATCAAGGATCAGATAAGAATTATAAGACACACCGTTTTCAACGATGTACTGACTCTCAAAAAGATCGATAGTCTTATCGTCCACACCGATATACTTTACACTGTCCGAAATCTTCATATAGAACCTCCTTTTTTCTAATTACAGTTAAACAGTTTTCTTTTTCTTTCTATCATTTCATCTATATCAGATATATAAAGTCCGACATCTTTTGCCGTATCGCACCGTGTGATATTTCCATCTGCCGCCACCCTTTTAGTCACGGTACCGGCTCCGACGGCGATTATTGACTGTATCTCCTCCATTATAAGGATATTGTAAATTCCTTCTTTTCCGGGTACTGCATAACCGGTATTTTCGAAATTGCCGGACATGTTTTTCTGCCTGTATAAATAATAAGGCTGCATCCCCAGTGCTTTCGCAGTCCCTGCAGCGATAGCCATTGTACTGTCGCTGTTTTGAAGCTTTTCGTAACCCATCTCATCTATAAGCTTTGAAAGTGCGGAAGCTCTCTTGATAGCAAGCGAATGGACCGTAAGATTATCGGGTTTAAGCCTGCCGATCTTCTCCATTGTCAGGCTGACTTCGTCTACACCTTCTCCCGGAAGACCAAGTATCATATCCATGTTGATATTATCAAAGCCAAGACGCCTTGCCAGTTTAAAAGCCTCTTCAACCTGTACGACGTTATGCCGTCTTCCTATAAGCTCAAGGGTTTTGTCGTTCATAGTCTGGGGATTGACGGATATCCTCGTTACTCCGTGCTTTTTCAGGACTTTAAGCTTTTCCTCTGTAATTGAGTCCGCTCTTCCCGCTTCCACGGTAAATTCAAGGACCGATCCCGTATCAAATTTTTCTTCAAGTTTTGCGAAAAGCCTTTCAAATTCCTCCGGCTCCAGCGTTGTCGGGGTTCCGCCCCCGATATAGATCGTATCGGGATTCTTCCCTTTCATTATTTCGGCGGCAGCATCAATTTCCTTAAAAAGCGCTTCCAGATATTCAGCAACCCTGTCTTTCCAGAGAGATATCGCATAAGACGTAAATGAGCAGTACATACAGGTTGTCGGGCAGAAAGGAATGCCAATGTAAAGGCTCCAGCCCTCTCTTCCGCTGCTTCTGTCTATGACTGCCCTCTCATTTCCGGCAATCTCAACCGCAAGCTCTGCTTTTTCATCACTCGCCAGATAGACATCTTTCATAAATTTCACAGCCTCTTCATCCGACCTGCCTTCCATGATTTCTTTCATGACAAGTTTTGTCGGTCTGATGCCGTTCAGAATTCCCCACGGAAGCCCATGTCCGTTGATTTTTTCAAGCTTTCCGTACAGATCTCTTCTCAGTTTATTTTTAAAATTACTCTTGTCTGTCTCGAACTCATCCGGCAGACTGACTTCTGTCAAAAGCTCATCATCTTTTATAACCCTTACCCTCAGTATTCCGTCTTCCGCCGCGATGGTTTTCATCGAAACTTCCTCAGACGGATAAAAGCTTTTGAGCAGGGCATTCATATCATATTCTAAATTTTCTCTTGTCAGTTCAACTATTATCATCTATAAAATATCTTAATCCGCAAAAAAACTTTTTGACACCGAACAGACTTTTTACGGTGCCAAAAAGTATTTTAATATCTCTATTTTTCAACTACAACAAGCAGCAGTCCGCTTTCAACCGAAACACGGGCCTTCTGCCCTATAAATTCATTACTCACTCCCAAAGCAAACGAATCTTCAAGAATGCCGTCTTTCAATTCATATTTGAGTCCTTCAATATTTACTCCAACCGATCTGTCTGAAAGTGAAAATACCGAAATAAAGCCTTTTTTGTCAGCGTCAAATTCAAGAACATCATTAAAAACAGTTGTTGAAATCTCGTTTTCTCCATAAAGAAAAGCCTTGCCGCCCTTTATGGCTATCCCGCTTAACAACTGGATATTCGCAATTGTATGTGCAAAGCGCTGTCCGCCTGTACCGCCAAAGATATGGAATTCCCTGAAGCCTCTTCCCCAGCCTGTCATTGTGGCGGCATCCATATCCGTCACGTCCTTCTTCGTAGGCAGGCTTATTACATTATCAAGCTGAGGCCGTCCGTCACCCATAGAATCAAAGTCTCCTATAAGCATATCGGGTTTGACCCCTATCTTCATAAGTTCATTATAACCGCCATCGGCAGCTATAATAAAATCATCTTCATTCAGTTCAATGTCCAGTCCGTAAAAATCTCCGGAACCAACGATCACACATTTTCCCATATTTTCTACCATCATCTCAGATTCAGAATCTGCTTCTTAGAACGGCTCAAGTATCATTCCCGAATAGGGTTTAAGTCTTAATCCGCCTCCGAAATCAACTGTTTCACCGCTGACCAGATCACGCGCCCTGCCGGCTCTCGCATCAAAATGAGCAGCAAACTCATTTTCATCAGCATTTATTGCAACCATTACACGCTCGCCCTCTGCTTCACGTTCAAAAATGCACTGTTTGTTTGTGAGAAGCAGACTCTTAAATGCGCCATACTGCAAAGCTTTTGACTTTT
>CAJORC010000180.1 GCA_905236615.1 uncultured Lachnospiraceae bacterium | reverse complement strand
TCAACCATGTGCTCGAGCACTCTTGGTCCTGCAACAGCTCCTTCTTTTGTTACATGGCCGATTATAAAGATACTAATGCCCATGGTCTTTGCTATCCGCATCAGAACCCCCGTGGTCTCCCTGACCTGAGATACCGATCCTGGCGCTGCCTGTACATTTTCGTTAAACATGGTCTGTATCGAGTCTATAACGACCATTTCGGGTTTACTGTCCATTATTATATTTGAAACAGTATCAAGGTTAGTCTCCGATAAGAGTTTAAGCTTATCGTTGAAATTTCCAAGCCTTACGGCTCTCATTTTTATCTGTTTTAAGGATTCTTCTCCTGATACATATAAAATCTCATGTCCTGCATTGCTTACATTTCGGCATACCTGAAGCAGAAGTGTTGATTTTCCTATTCCCGGATCGCCGCCTACAAGGAGCATGGAGCCCTTGACTATTCCTCCGCCCAGAACCCTGTCAAGCTCGTCTATTCCGCTCGGAACTTTATCCTCGGATATCATTTCAATCTCTGATATTGCCATAGGGCGAACAGAGCCGCGGCTCATCGCCGCGGCACTGCGTTTGTCTGTTCCTTTGGGCTGAAGGGTTTCCTCAACCATACTGTTCCATTCATGGCATGCCGGACACTGTCCCATCCATTTCGAGGACTCATATCCGCAATTCTGACAAAAAAATGCTGTTTTCTTCTTCATGCCTTCTTTACTTCAACTTTAACCTGTCCTGCACCCGCAAGTTCAACACTTACCGAAAGTTTTCCTCCTAAGTTTGTGCTCATCTTACCTACAGATTCGCCTCCGACAAATACTTCGTATTCTGTCTCGTCTGCAAGTCCTAATGTGATCTGGGCATCATCATCGCCCTCGACTTCAAATGAAACTCCGTTTTCTGTCTCCTCGAAATTGTTAACGCTGGTTCCCGGTACCGACTCATAAACAAACATACCGTTCTTTTCAAGCTTTGTCATTTCGCTGAATGTCTTTACCTTATACAAGTCTCCGGAATGTTCAAAATCCTCCTTTTTTGCCTTTTTATCAAGACTGTGATTTCCAAAGCTGATAAATCCGTTTGCCTCACTGCGTAGCAATTCCTTTACTGCTGACATTTCATTTCCTCCTAATAAAAAAACACACTATTCTGTCTTGAAAACTATCTTATCATCCTTTACGGATGTTTTGACCGTGTCACCTGCCTTGCATCTGCCTGAAAGAAGTTCTTCCGCCAAAGAATCTTCAATCATATTCTGTATGGCACGTCTCAAAGGTCTTGCGCCATACTTGTCATCAGCACCTTTTTCTATGATATATTCCTTAACCTTTGCTGAAATCTTCAGATCAATTCCCATCTGATCCTTTGCACGGCGGACAAGCTCTTTCGAAAGAAGTGAAACTATATCTTTCATATCATCCTTGGTAAGCTGACGGAAAACAATAATGTCATCAATTCGGTTAATGAATTCCGGCTTAAAAATACGCTTAACTTCGCCCATGACATTATCTTTCATGTTCTTGTATTCATGTTCCCTGTTGCGGTCTGTACCGAATCCCAGATGCTTAGGTTCGACGATTGCCTGAGCTCCGGCATTACTTGTCATGATGATTATGGCATTCTTAAAGCTTACCTTGCGCCCTTTTGAGTCTGTAATGTGACCGTCATCAAGAACCTGAAGAAGCACATTGAACACATCAGGATGCGCCTTCTCGATCTCATCGAAAAGAATAACCGAATAAGGATTTCGCCTTACCTTTTCTGCAAGCTGTCCTCCTTCGTCATGCCCCACATAGCCCGGCGGAGATCCGATCATTTTCGCCACGGAGTGGGATTCCATGAACTCCGACATATCAACCCGGATGATAGAATTCTCGCTTCCAAAAAGTGCTTCAGCCAAAGCTTTTGAAAGTTCTGTCTTTCCGACACCGGTAGGTCCGAGGAAAAGGAATGAACCCATCGGTCTTTTAGGATCTTTCAGTCCTACCCTTCCTCGTCTGATCGCCTTTGAAACTGCTGTAACCGCCTCATCCTGAGCTATCACTCTCTTATGAAGAATTTTTTCAAGCTTTATGAGCTTATCATTTTCCTTCTCAGTCAGTTTTCCGATAGGAATCTTCGTCCATGTTGAAACAACGTCAGCTATGGAATCCTCATCCAGCTCAAGTGACTTGGAATCCCGCTTTTTCTTATAGCGTTTCTCAAGACTTTCCGATCTTGATCTGAGCTTTTCCTGCTGAAGCCTTAATGCACGGGCATTGACAAAATCTCCGTCTTTAATTGCCCTTTCTTTCGAAAGCTCCAGTTCCTCTATTTCCTTATTTATCTCAGAAATCGCAGGCGGTACGCTTAAACCTTCAAGTCTTAAATGACTTGCTGCTTCATCCATCACGTCTATCGCCTTATCCGGAAGGAATCTGTCGCTTATATATCTTGAAGACAATCTTACGGCGGCTTCAACTGCCGCAGGAAGGATGGTTATCCCGTGATGCTCCTCGTACTTATCCTTAATTCCCATAAGGATGCTGATTGCCTCTTCTTCCGTCGGTTCCTCGACCGTTACAGGCTGGAAACGCCTTTCCAGAGCCGCATCCTTTTCAATGTACTTTCTGTATTCTTCGAGCGTTGTCGCACCGATAAGCTGAAGTTCTCCCCTTGCAAGCGAAGGTTTAAGGATATTTGATGCATCTATGGCTCCTTCTGCCCCTCCGGCTCCGATCAGGGTATGTATCTCATCCATAAAGAGAAGGATATTTCCATCATTTATGACTTCACTGATCGTCCTTTTAATCCTCTCTTCGAATTCACCTCGGTACTTACTTCCCGCTACCATTCCGGACATATCAAGGGAGACCACTCTTTTATTCTCAATGGTCTTCGGTACATTTCCCTCAATTATACGAACAGCCAGACCTTCTGCGATCGCAGTTTTTCCAACTCCGGGTTCACCCACAAGACAAGGATTGTTCTTGGTACGTCTTGAAAGTATCTGAACTACCCGCATTATTTCGTCATTTCTTCCGATCACAGGATCAAGTCTGCCTTCCCGTGCAAGCTGGGTAAGATCCCGACTGTATTTATCAAGCATGGGCGTAGCGCTCACGCTCCTGTCCCTCGACTGTCTTGTGGTCTTCAGATCTTCCCTTGCAATATTTGGGTTTTCTCCCATCGCAAGAAGCGTATCGGAATAGAGCTTCATAATATTTATATTCAGTGTGTTCAGAAGCCTCACTCCCACACTGTCACCCTCTCTCATAAGGGCAAGCAAAATATGCTCTGTTCCGATCTTATTACCTTCAAAGCGCTTTGCAGTCTCCTCTGAAAGTTCCAGTATCTTCTCTGCTCTTGGCGTCAGACCGTCGTGCTCTTTAAGCACAACGTCTGTTCCCGGAGCGATAAGCTGTTCGATAAGCTCAATTATCTGCTTTTCATGAACATTATTCTCTTCAAGCACCACTGCCGCAACTCCTGAGCCCTCGCGTATCAACCCTAAAAGTATGTGCTCGGTGCCTACATAGTTCTGGTTCATCTCTCGTGCACTTTTTCTTGCGATTTCAAGTACACGCAGTGCTTTTTCAGTATAGTCCATTCAAATCCCCTATTTCTTTATATCAAGAAACTCAAAGTCGAAATCCTCATCAAAATCATAATTCTTTCGCTTTTCCTGTGATTTCTTCGGCATCTCTTCAAGTTCATTAATCTCTTTTGAAGGGATACCTGCCGTAATCTCCATATTAGCCCAGTCTACATCTTCTGCAGCCCTGTTACGCTCGATAGGCATTCCGTCATCATTATCCTCATCATCGTCCTCATCAGGATAACGATTCATCTCAAAGTCACGTTCCCTCTCTCTTTCAGAAAGATAGCCAACACCGTTTCCTCTGAGTCTTGCCCTTTCCTTCTTTATGACACGTTCCCTTATAGCGCGCATGTCATCTTCGTCTTCATCGTCATCAGAATTTCTTCGTTTCTTCTTTCTCGCATTTTTTGAATTCTTTGCGCCTCTGACATTCTTAACGGTTTCAGGATTTCTCTCCCTGCCGCCAACCATCAGATTGATAAGAACGAAAAGAAGTATGGCGATTATTATAACAAGGACAATGATTATAAAAAGCCTTGTTCTTGAAAGATTACGGTATTTCTTTGTAGTATCGGTTTCCCCGTGAGGTACATCAACATATCTCTGGTATGTCTGATACTGAATGTCGTAAAGGAAGAAACCAAGATTACCAAAATCATCAACTGCATAAAGCAGGCAGTACTCACTCGTTGTCGGAGCTATAAGTCCTGCAGCATTTGTGTGATTGAGTTCTTCCAAAGCCAGCATTGCTGCTTCCTGCTGCTCACTTGACAGAGTACTTTCAGTTCCGGCAGCTTCTGCATCATTCTCTGCTGCCGCATCATTATTCTGAGCGCCCTCATCTGCCGCAGCTCCTGCGCTTAACATATCCTCTGCAGCATATACAGTCTGAAGGTTGAACAGAGATCCCTCTTCATCAGAACTCTTCTCTTCTTCCTTCTTATCTTCCTTATCTTCGTCTTCTGACGCTTCTTCGGTAGACGATTCCGCAGGAAGCGACCATGCTGTAGCGGATTTTGAACCCCATTTAAGATCCTTTTTCTTAAAGCCTTCAGGACCAACCACATTGTCGCCGGGATCTAGAACTATGATATAATGATCATCCTTGCCGTCAATCTTGATCATGTCCGACATTGTGGCATTATTCGTGGTATCGCAGAGATAGAATTCTCCATCCGAACCATCTGCATTCGTAAGATATGCAAGGGTTATGGTAAGACCTTCTGCCCCAAGCGTTGCGCTCTTTGTAACTCTTTGTGCCAGTTCTACCGTTTCACCGGCATAATCTACTGTAAAAGTGCTGAAACCGAACGGAACTTCACTGTCAGGAAACGAAAGTGCAATAAATTTACCGTCGATATTTGTTGCGATAGAACTCGGAGTTACGCCCTCGGAACTTACCGCATTTTCAGCATTTTCCCCTCCATTTTCTCCGGAAACCTCCGCATTTTCAGCTGCATTCGCATCTCCCGCAGCCTCCTCTGCGTAAACGAAGTTTCCCATAGTCGAACTCATAATAAACATTGCCGTAAAAAACGACAAAGCTGCCTTCTTAAGAGCTGATGTTTTTTTCATGATATCCTCTCACTTAAATAAAAATATTTATAACCGGAAAGTGCCTCCAGACACTTCTGCTCCCGACTATTAACCTCTGTTAAATCTTTTCTTACCGTCATCCTCTGACATTGCCTTACCAAGTCCATGGATAATATCTTTCTTTTCAAGGAAATCTCTTTCCTTCTTTTTCTTTTCCTTTGCGGCTTTGGCAATCTGTGCACATTCCGGGCAGAATCTTCCGCTCCTTATCGATTTTCCGCAGGCTTCACATGTAAGGTAAGTCTTTGAATCAACAGTAACTTCAAGTCTTTCCTCCCGGAGCATTCTTGTTATCTCATTCTCCTTGACTCCCGTATTCTCAGATATCTGAGAAACAGTAGCCTGTTTATGAAGGTCGAGATAATTTCTGACGATCCCATAATCATCATAATATTTTTTTCCGCATTTGGGGCAGCTGTATTCACCAAGACCGGTAAAATTCAGCATAACTTCACATGACTCACATTTTTCCGGTTTATGATAATAATCATTAAACAAATCGTCAGCATTCATGTTCTACCCCTCCTCATTCAAACGCGGATCGATCAAGCTTCGTCAATCGCTTTTCCTATGTCCTTACGGAAATACTTATTTTCAAAGCTCACCCAGTTGACCGCCTCGTAAGCATTCGCTCTGGCTTGTCTTAAATTAGGTCCCTTTGCAGTCACACCCAAAACTCTGCCGCCATTGGTTACAATGCCCTTGGAGCTTTTCCTCGTTCCCGCATGGAAGCAGTAATAGCCTTCATCTGCATTAAATTTATCAAGTCCCTCGATCGTATATCCCTTAGTATACGATACAGGATAACCTTCAGAAGCCAGAACAACGCAAACAGCTGCATTATCCTCAAATTCAAGTTTGATCTTGCCAAGCTTGCCGTCAATACATGCTTCCATCACTTCTATAATATCATTTTTCATCCTCGGAAGCACTACCTGAGCTTCAGGATCTCCAAAACGTGCATTATACTCAAGAACCTTAGGTCCATCTTCAGTCAGCATAAGGCCAAAGAAGATAACGCCCTTGAATTCCCTGCCTTCAGCTGCCATAGCGTCAACCGTGGGCTGGAATATATTTTTCTTGCAGAAATCCGCAACTTTTTTTGTATAAAACGGTGAAGGCGAGAATGTTCCCATTCCTCCGGTATTAAGTCCGGTGTCACCATCGCCTGCTCTTTTATGATCCTGAGCGCTTGACATAACCTTTATAGTCTTTCCATCGCAGAAAGTAAGTACGGAAACTTCACGTCCTGTCATGAATTCCTCAATGACAAGCTTATTTCCGGCTGTTCCGAACTTTTTATCAAGCATGATCTCCTTGACACCGTTTCTTGCCTCGTCAAGTGTATTACAGATAAGGACACCCTTACCCAGAGCAAGTCCGTCAGCTTTCAGCACTATCGGAAGTTTGGCGCTGTTTAAGTAATCAAGTGCAGCTGCAGCATCGGTAAACACCTCATAAGCCGCAGTCGGAATATTGTACTTTTTCATGAGCTCTTTTGAAAATGCCTTTGAGCCCTCAAGTATTGCCGCATTCTTTCTGGGACCAAATGCACGCAGTCCCTCTGCCTCAAGTGCGTCGACAAGACCTCCGACAAGCGGATCATCGGGAGCTACGATCGTAAGACCTATATCGTGCTTTTTCGCAAACTTAACAATCCTGTCAAACTCCATCACTTTTATATCGGCACATTCTGCGATTTCTGCAATACCTGCATTGCCCGGAACGCAATAAATTTTTTCAACTTTTTCACTTTTGGCAACAGAAGCTGCAATTGCATGCTCTCTTCCGCCGCTTCCGACTATAAGTACATTCATGTTACACCTTTCTGACGCTGCGTCCGTTTTCCATACATACGCGTCCGTTCGCAATATCATCGATTGCCTGAGGGAGCAGTATCCATTCTGCCTCCTCCATTACTCTCTTCTGAAGAACCTCGGGGGTATCACCCTCAAGAACCTGTAC
>CAJORC010000179.1 GCA_905236615.1 uncultured Lachnospiraceae bacterium | reverse complement strand
TTTAAGCTTCACAGTGAATATAAACCTACCGGTGATCAGCCGCAGGCAATTGAAAAACTGATAGAAGGCTTCAGGGAAGGAAACCAGTGCGAAACGCTTCTGGGAGTTACCGGGTCCGGAAAGACCTTTACAATGGCTAATGTCATAGCGGCACTTAATGTCCCGACACTTATTATCTCGCATAATAAAACACTGGCAGGTCAGCTTTATTCCGAAATGAAGGAATTCTTTCCGGAGAATGCGGTCGAATATTTCGTATCATATTATGATTATTATCAGCCCGAGGCTTATGTGCCTTCGACGGATACTTATATTGAAAAAGATGCTTCCGTAAATGACGAGATAGACAAACTGAGACTTTCCGCAACGGCGGCACTTACCGAGAGAAAGGATGTCATTGTTGTGGCATCCGTTTCTTGTATATACGGACTGGGTTCACCGGATGACTATATGGCGATGATAGTATCACTGCGTCCCGGAATGGAAAAGGACAGGGATGAGGTCATCAGGGAACTGATAAATATCCAGTACACCAGAAATGAGATAGACTTCCACAGGGGAACTTTCAGGGTTCACGGAGATGTACTGGAGGTATTTCCGGCAGAAGCAGACAGTACAGCCATGCGGATAGAGTTCTTCGGCGACGAGATAGAGCGAATTAGCGAGATAGATGTACTGACCGGAGAGGTTAAGTCGGAAATGAAGCATCTTTCAATCTTTCCCGCGTCGCATTACGTTATACCGAAGGATAAGTTAGAGAAAGGGATTGAGCTTATTCTTGCTGAACTTTCGGAGCAGGTGAAGTTTTTCAAGGCTAATGACAGGCTCATTGAAGCGCAGAGAATATCTGAGAGGACTAATTTCGACATGGAAATGCTTCGGGAGACCGGAGTCTGCAACGGTATAGAAAATTATTCGAGACCGTTGTCGGGAAGGGAACCGGGTTCGCCGCCCATGACGCTGATGGATTTCTTCCCGGAGGATTTTCTTATAATCGTTGATGAGTCGCACATGACAATACCGCAGATAGGCGGTATGTTTAACGGAGACCGTTCAAGGAAGAATACGCTTGTTGATTTCGGATTCCGTCTGCCGTCTGCAAAGGATAACCGTCCGCTCTGTTTTGAGGAATGGGAGAGCAGGATAAGCAGGATACTTTTTGTTTCGGCAACACCCGCAAAGTATGAGGCGGAGCATGAAATGCTGCGTGCGGAGCAGCTTATTCGTCCGACGGGACTTCTTGATCCCGAGATAACCGTAAAGCCGACGGAAGGACAGATAGATGATCTGCTTGCTGAAATAAACAAGGAAGTTAAAAAGAAAAACAAGATTCTTGTAACTACACTGACCAAGAGGATGGCAGAAGACCTGACCGATTATCTGGGAGAGGTCGGTGTAAGGGTACGCTATCTTCATTCGGATATTGATGCGCTTGAAAGAGCAGAGATCATTAGGGACATGCGCCTTGATGTTTTTGACGTGCTCGTAGGAATCAATCTTTTGAGAGAAGGACTGGATATTCCGGAAGTTGCGCTGGTTGCGATCCTTGATGCGGATAAGGAAGGTTTCCTTAGAAATACGACTTCACTTATCCAGACTACGGGACGTGCGGCGAGAAATTCCCAGGGACGTGTGATCATGTATGCCGATAGCATAACGGATTCCATGAAGACCTGTATCGAGGAGACTCAGCGCCGCAGGGAGAAGCAGCAGAAATATAATGAGGAGCATGGGATAACTCCGCAGACGATAAAGAAAGCGGTGCGTGACCTTATAAGTATTTCGAAGAAGGTTGCAAAGAGCAGGGTTGAGCTGGAAAAAGATCCCGAGTCCATGGATAAGGGTGAAATTGAGAAACTTATTAAAGATATTGAAAAACGTATGAGAAAAGCAGCTGCAGAGCTTGATTTTGAAACTGCTGCAGAACTGAGGGATCAGATGCTTGAACTCAAAAAAGCGATAAACGGAGTGGATTCTTAATGACAGGTGAAACACATTTGACTGTGGGAGTGGCGGCAGTGGTTGCCGTGACACAGCCTAAAAATATCAGGGAATTGTTAATGGCAGTCGGAGTTGGTGCTGTCGGAGCGGTTATAAGCGACATCGATGTAGGTAGCTCGCAGTCGCGAAAGGAAGCGGATAAGATCATTGCGATGATCGGTGTGCTTGCAGTAGCGGTCTTTCTGGCAGACCATTATCTTAAAGCAGGAATATTTACACGTATGATGGCGAGCCGGGGAGCGCCCGAAATTGTGATAGGGGCTTTGATATTCCTGTCGGTGTCGGTCTTCGGGATGGAAAAGCCGCACAGGTCATTTATGCATTCGCTTCTTGGGCTTCTGCTTTTGGAAATTTCTCTTGAAATAATGTTTCCTGCAGCGGTTCCGTATTTTGCGGTAGGCTTTTTGTCACATATTGCAATTGACTTATTAAATAAGAAGAAAGTGCGTATACTGTATCCTCTGGAATGGGGGCTGAGCTTTGACCTGTGTTCGGCGAAGGGGCTTATAAACAGGGTACTGTTAAGCCTTGCTACAGCCTGCGTCATGCTGGAAATATTCAGATTTGTGAAAAATATCTTAAATTAAAGTATTTAAAATGTGAATTGTTTTTGGAGTATTTGTGTAATTTCGTAATCATAAACTGAAAAATGTTATACTCTCCGATGTTATGGATAAAGGGATGGCATATACGCATATCTTATTCTTAACAAGAAGGAGGAAAATTTTCAGGAATGATAACGGGAAGATTACGAAAAACACTTGCAGCGCTTTTATCGGCGGCAATGATCAGTTCGATGATAATTACCCCGGCAGCTGCAGCAGAGCTTTCGCTTGAAACTACTGAAACAGCAGCGGAGGAAACGTCTGCAGAGGAAAGTTCAACGGAGGAAACGTCTGCGGAGGCATCAACTGAGGAGGCATCGGAAGAAACATCTGCAGAGGAAAGTTCGACGGAAACAACGGAGGAAACAACCGAGACAGTTTCATCAGATGATACGGTCTCGAATGATTCTGCGGAAGAGTGGCATCTGAGTCGGAATCTGAGGATGAGACCGTTTCGGTAGAGTCAACGGATAGCGAGACAGCATCAACACAGTCGGATAATTCCAGAGTGAGAGGTTATTCGCTGTCA
>CAJORC010000178.1 GCA_905236615.1 uncultured Lachnospiraceae bacterium | reverse complement strand
ATCTATTGTGTGAGGTTTTTGCCATACATGAAAATTTCATAAGGAGGTGCTCCTGTATAGATGAGTGTTCCGGCTATTATTATTGCCATAGTCGTGCTTGTCGTTGCAGTAGTAGTCACTTTTGCAATAGCTACAAACATTCATGAGCAGAAAGTCAAGAAAGTTATCGGCGATGCTGATGCTAAAGCAAAGGAAATCACGGACAAGGCCCAGAAGGCCGCTGAAGACCTGAAGAGGGAAAAGCTTCTAGAAGTTAAGGAAGAGTCTATTAAGCAGAAGAATGAACTCGAACGTGAAATCAGAGACAGAAGGTCTGAGGTTCAGCGCATGGAAAGGCGTACACAGCAGAAGGAAGAAGCTGTGGACAGAAAAGCCGACCAGCTTGAAAAACGTGAAGCTAACTGTAATGCAAGGGAAAACGAACTAAACCGGCAAAAGGAAAAGATAGCTAAGCTGAACGAAGAAAGAGTAAAGGAACTTGAACGCATCTCAGGACTGACCTCTGAACAGGCAAAGGAATATCTTTTAAAAATTGTTGAAGATGATGTAAAGCACGAGTCCGCACTGATGATCAAAGAATGTGAATCACGTGCAAAAGAAGAAGCGGACAAGAGAGCCAGAGAGATTGTTGTAAATGCTATTCAGCGTTGTGCAGCGGATCATGTAGCGGAGACTACAATTTCTGTTGTACAGCTTCCTAATGATGAAATGAAGGGAAGAATCATTGGACGAGAGGGAAGAAATATCAGAACTCTTGAGACGATGACGGGTGTGGATCTTATAATAGACGATACACCTGAGGCAGTTATTCTTTCGGGCTTCGATCCTATAAGGAGAGAGGTTGCGAGAATAGCACTTGAAAAGCTGATAGTTGATGGCCGTATCCATCCTGCAAAGATTGAAGAAATGGTAGAAAAGGCTAAGAAAGAAGTCGATGCCATGATCAGGGAGGAAGGAGAAGCCGCAGCACTTGAAGTAGGTGTTCCGAATATACATATAGAGCTTATTAAGCTTTTGGGAAGGATGAAGTTCAGAACAAGCTACGGACAGAATGCATTGAAGCATTCAATAGAAGTTGCAGAACTTTCAGGTCTGTTAGCATCCGAAATGGGATTAGATGTCAGGATTGCCAAGAGAGCAGGTCTGCTCCATGATATAGGTAAGGCAGTAGACCACGAAATGGAGGGGTCACATGTACAGCTTGGTGCTGACCTTTGTAGGAAATACAAGGAGTCACCCGTTATTATCAATGCTGTAGAGGCACATCATGGTGATGTTGAGCCTCAGTCTCTCGTTGCTTGCGTGGTACAGGCGGCTGATACTATTTCTGCAGCACGTCCGGGTGCAAGACGCGAAACACTTGATGCTTATACCAACAGATTAAAACAATTAGAAGATATTACAAACTCCTTCAAAGGAGTTGATAAGTCCTTTGCTATTCAGGCAGGTCGAGAAGTCAGAGTAATGGTAGTTCCCGAGCAGGTAACTGATGCTGACATGGTGATCATGGCTCATGATATCGCCAAAAAGATCGAAGCGGAGATGGAATATCCCGGACAGATCAAGGTCAACATTATTCGAGAAAGCAGAGTATCTGATTACGCTAAGTAAAACAAAAGCCACTGTGGATGAAAACACAGTGGCTTTAATTTTTTTAATCTATCGATGCTCTTTTGCATATTGCGAAGGTGACATACCTTTTATTTTACGGAAAGCCTTGGAAAAATAAAGGTTATTTTCAAATCCGACTGATTTAGATATTGCCGTAATAGAAAGGTTTGTTTCCCGCAGAAGAGTACAGGCGGTATTTATCCGGTAGTTTGAAAGATATTCTTTTGGAGACTCACCTGTATATGTTTTGAAGGCCCTGAAAAGATGGCTTCTGCTAATTCCGACATAGTCTGCGATCTCATCAACTGAAATCCCGTAAGAATAATTTGTTGCAATATAATTTCTGGCGGCTTTGACATAAGACTGGTAACTGTTTTCACATTTTTCTTTATGACCTGAGATTTTTATGAAAAAAGCCAGTGCAGTATATAGTTTTCCGGTCATTTCCGTCTGGGCGGCAAGTGAGTTTCCCCTTATCTCGTATATGTCAAGAATGCGTCTTTTTACTTTGCTGCTTTCATCTGAGGGATGATGGATAAGCGGAAGTTCGCGGCTGAAATCTGTGGAAAGCATGAGATTTGCAGCATCAGCGCCGGAAAAACCTACCCAGTAATATTCCCATGGATCATTCATATCGGCATAATACTTTATCTCAACATAGGGATATACGAGAAAAGAGTCTCCGGCTTTCAGAGTATAGACATTTCCGTTTGTTTCATAATAACCAACACCCTTTACAATGTGATGGATAAGAAAATGATCTCTGACGCCGCAGCCCCAGGTATGACCGGGTTCGCACTTCTGAAAACCCACATTATTTACATATAATGAAACCATATCGGTTTCTTTTGCTATAAAAATTGTTTTAAAAGATTTATTCATACTGTAAGTATATATTAATAAAGCGGATTATGCAACAAAATGACATATTGCTAAAACGATAGAATATTGTAAAGGACTGAGAAAAAATGTATCCTTTAACTATAAATAAATCTGAACGATATAAAAGTTTTTAATAAATGGAAAGGTGAAAAGAAAATGATCGAAAAGGTTCTTGAAGAGTTCAAAAACAGATTTGGCGCAGAAGGTGACATCAGATGCTATTTTGCTCCGGGACGTGTAAATCTTATAGGTGAGCATACGGATTATAACGGAGGACATGTTTTTCCCTGTGCACTTTCAATGGGAAATTATGCTGTTGCAAGAAAAAGAGATGACAGAAAAGTAAGATGGTTCAATATGACATATCCTGATAACGGTGTAAAGGTATTGGAAATCGACAGCTTTGCACCAAATGATAACGGTCTCTGGTATGATTATCAGGCAGGCGTTATCTGGGCTCTCAAGGAAAACGGTCATGAAATACCTTCGGGTTATGATATGGTAATGCTTTCAACAATGCCGGCAGGAAGCGGTCTTTCGGCATCGGCATCTATCGAGGAAATTCCGGCCGTTATATGTAAAGATCTTTTTGATCTTCCGATTGACATGGTTGAGTGCGCAAAACTCGGACAGTATTCGGAAAACAATTATAACGGAATGAACTGCGGAATCATGGATCAGTTTGCATCAGCAATGGGAAAAAAGGATTGTGCCATATTCCTTGATACGGCTACCCTTGAATACGATTATGTTCCGCTTAATTTAAAGGATGAGAAGATCGTTATAACAAACAGCAAGGTTAAGCATCAGCTTGCAGGAAGCGCTTACAATGACAGAAGACGTGAAAGTGAAGAAGCTTTGAAAGATCTGCAGACCGTTGTTCAGATCGCTTCACTCGGAGAGCTTGATGAAGAAGGCTTTGAAAAGCATAAGGATGCGATCGGGAATGAGATTAACAAAAAGAGAGCAAAGCATGCCGTATATGAAAACCAGAGGACGATTCATGCGGTTGAAGCTCTTAAAAAGGGTGATCTTGAAGCATTCGGAAAACTTATGAATGAGTCTCATGTATCTCTGAGAGATGATTATGAGGTTTCCTGCCCTGAACTTGATGTTCTTGCTGAAGAGGCATGGAAGATAGATGGCGTGATCGGATCAAGGATGACAGGCGGCGGTTTCGGCGGATGTACAGTAAGCATCGTTAAGAGTGACCGGGTTGATGCATTTAAGGAAACGATAAGTAAAAATTATAAAGAACGTACCGGCCTTGACTGTGAATTCTATATTGCGGATGCAGGCGATGGCGCAGGCAGGATCGGCTAATGAAAACGATCAAGAGGAGCGTAACTTATGTCAATTAATATAAACCAGACCATAAAAAATCTTTTAGGCTATGGAAGATTAACAGGATTGATAACAGAAGATGATGAGGTTTATTCCAGGAACCTTATCCTTGACTGTCTGGGACTTGACAGCTACGAGGATGTAGAAAGCACGAACTGTAGTGATCTGGAAACAATATTATCGGAAATACTGGATTTTGCTTATGAAAATAAGATAATCGAGGATAACGGACCTGTTGCGAGAGATCTTTTTGATACAAAGATAATGAACTGTATGCTGCCGCGCCCGTCAGAAGTCAGACGTGAATTCAGCAAGCTTTATGAAGAGAGTCCTGAAAAGGCAACCGACTGGTTCTATAAATTCAGTCAGGATACAGATTATATCCGTCGTTACAGGATCAAGAAGGATATGAAGTGGGTGACACCGACAGAATACGGAGATCTGGATATCACTATTAATCTGAGTAAGCCGGAAAAAGATCCAAGGGCTATCGCAGCGGCCAAAAATGCACCTCAGAATGCCTATCCTAAGTGCCAGCTCTGCCTTGAGAATGAGGGCTATGCAGGACGTATCGATCATCCGGCAAGGGAAAACCACAGACTTATTCCCATAACGATAGCAAACAGACCGTTTTACTTACAGTATTCTCCTTATGTTTATTATAATGAGCACTGCATAGTATTTAACAAAGAGCATATCCCTATGAAGATAGACAGGGAAGCTTTTGAAAAGCTTTTTGATTTCGTGAAGCTTTTCCCTCATTATACGATAGGTTCAAATGCCGATCTCCCTATAGTAGGAGGTTCGATACTTTCACACGATCATTTCCAGGGTGGAAATTATGAATTCCCTATGTCAAGGGCGGAGTATTCAAGAACCTTTACCATAGATGGATATGAAGATGTAGAGTGTGGTGTGATCAAATGGCCTTTGAGCGTTATCAGACTTAGAGGAAAAGACAGTGTTGAACTCATAAATCTTTCGGAAAAAATACTGAAGAAATGGAGAGCTTACACGGACGAGGATGCATATATCTTCGCTGAAACTGACGGAGTACCTCACAATACCATAACACCGATAGTAAGGATGAGAGGGGACAGATATGAGATAGATCTGACACTCAGGAACAATATTACGACGGCTGAGTGCCCGCTGGGACTTTATCATCCCCACAGTGAACTTCATCATATCAAGAAGGAAAATATAGGACTTATAGAAGTTATGGGTCTTGCGGTACTTCCTTCGAGACTTAAGGATGAGATGGGACAGTTAAAGAAGGCAATTCTTGAAGGCAAGGATATCCGATCTGATGAACTGTTGGAAAAGCATGCAGACTGGGTGGATGAGTTCAGGGTAAAATACGAAGAAATAAATGAGCAGAATATAGATGAGATCCTGAAGCAGGAAATCGGTCTTGTATTCAGCCGGGTTTTGGAAGATGCGGGCGTTTACAAGCAGACAGAAGAAGGTCAGGCAGCGCTTAAAAGATTTACTGACACGATTTGATGATCCAATCGGTATGGAAACGGCTGGAAGCATGGTAATAACATGCTTTCAGCCGTTCTTTGCTTATTAGGCTATTTTGGAGTATAATAAACATCTGATAATATTTTGCTGGAAAATAGAGGAGGATGTTTTAAAATGCAGGAAAGATTACTTGATGAGATCAGGGCACAAAGACCTCTGGTTCACTGCATAACCAATCAAGTAACGGTTAATTATGTTATAAATACGCTGATGGGACTGGGTGCGGTTGCTGTTGGAACAAATGCTCCGCAGGAAGCTGCAGACATTACCGGTAAGTCAAGGGCTCTTATGCTTAATGTAGGTACTCTTACAGAGTCTCTTGCCGATTCGATGATCGTTGCGGGCAGAAGAGCAAACGAAATGGGAGCACCTGTTGTCCTTGACCCCGATGGAGCAGGCTTCTCAAGCTTTAGAAAAGAAATAGTGAATGAAATTTTAAATAACGTTGCAGTTACCTGTATAAGAGGAAATGCGGCAGATATTTCGGCAGTTCTCGGGATTGAGCTTGAAAACGGTGCTTCACTTGATTTTGATGAACTTCAGGTTCTTTCCGACAGACATCAGACAGCTGTTGTTATGACCGGCAGTGAAGACAAGGTGGTTTACAGGGCGAGTCAGGCAAGAATCCTGAATGACATTCCCATGATGAGGAGAATCTCGGGAAATGGTGCCGCTCTCAGCGGAGTAGTTGCTGCATTTCTTGCAGTATCTGACATTACAAATCCTTTTGATGCTGTAGTTACAGCTGTTTCAGCTTACAGTACGGCCGGACAGATGGCAGAACAGAAATATGCGTCAGTCGGTAGTGCTTCGTTTGCATCGGGAATAATTGATGCCCTCAGCATAGTAAGGTCAGATGAACTTACAAAAAATACAAGACTCGAGATAAGGTAAATTGGAGGATTTAAATTTTGGATGATGTGACCGGTTGGGCCGCACTTGTAATATTACTGCTTTTATCAGGATTTTTTTCAGCTTCGGAGACAGCACTGACAACTGCAAACAGGATAAAGATCCGGTCGCTTGCGGAGAATGGTGATAAAAGGGCAAAAAGACTCTTAAAGCTTCTTGACAACTGGCCGAAAGTTTTATCTGCCGTCCTTGTCGGCAATAATATCGTAAATATAGCCGCTTCATCACTTGCAACTATCATCGCGATGAGGGTCAGTATTCCGGTTGGGATAATGACTGCAACGAT
>CAJORC010000177.1 GCA_905236615.1 uncultured Lachnospiraceae bacterium | reverse complement strand
TTTAACTACATTTCCGAAAGGGCGGGTGTTAAGCCGGATGAGGCGGTCTTTATCGGAGATTCCATAAACCACGATATCAAGGGTGCGCTCGGAATCAAAATGCCTTACGCATGGTACACGAAGTATGCCAATGATAGGGAATTAAAAATGGCGGATGAGCTTGGTGTCAGCAACAGGGTAGACTCTTATAGGGACTGTCTTGCGGCAGATGGCAGCATAAAACTTGGAAACATAGAAATCTGAATCAGAGGTTTTTAAATGATACAGGATATTGCACCAAAAACATTTCACAATGAATACGAAAATACTGAACCTAAGGATGACGACATAGTCCTTGCTTTCAGCGACAGGAACATTCTGGTAGCCGCCGACGGCTTCAGGTTTTCCTGCCCCACAGTCGGGGAGATCTGCAAAAACGGTCCGGAAAGATCGCGGCTTCAGTATCTGTTTTCAATAGATAACTGGAGATATTTTCTCTATATGTCATCAGAGAAGCTTGAGCTGGAAGGCTATCATTACGATAGCCTTTCCTTTTTAAGGAAGGCGAGGCCAAAGTCACTTTCTTTTGCGGGTGAAACTGCTTATCACCTTTATGTATGGTACCGGGATAATAAATACTGCGGACGCTGCGGACATCTGACAGAGCCCCATGAAAATATGAGAGCGCTCAAATGTCCTGAATGCGGAAATACCATTTTCCCTAAGATCGCTCCTGCCATAATTGCCGGAATAACGGATGGTGATAAGATAGTGATAACACGTTATGCGGGCAGGGAATACAAGGGAATGTCACTTATTGCGGGCTTCTGCGAGATAGGCGAGACTGCCGAAGATACCATTCGCAGGGAAGCTATGGAAGAAGTGGGGCTTAAGGTTAAAAATATCCGTTATTATAAGACGCAGCCATGGGGATTCGATCAGAACCTGCTTATCGGATACTTCTGTGAAGTGGACGGTTCGAGGGAAATAAAGATGGATGAAAATGAGCTCGCCGTGGCTGAGTGGATGTCGAGAGATGAAATAAATGAGCCGATGGGACCGATAAGCATGACGGCAGAAATGATAGAATATTTTCGCGTAAATGGATTTGAAGGGAAGTAAGATTTTATATGATTAAGAACCTGATTTTTGACGTTGGTGATGTTCTCTTAAGCTATGACTGGAAAAATATGCTCATGAACCATGGGCTTAGTGAGAAGGATGCAGTGAGAGTGGCTCACAGGATGTTTAATTCGCCTTACTGGGCCATGCTCGATCTGGCTACTATCCCCGAAAAGGAGATAATACGCTGCTTTAAGGAAACATTTCCGGATGAGGCGGAGGACATAGAGTGGTTCATAACTCACGGAGAGCTCATGCACATTCAGAGAACGAAGGTCTGGGAACGTATTCATGAGCTTAAGGCAGCAGGTTATAAAATCTATATACTTTCAAACTATTCCGAGGGATTATTCAAAAAGCATACGGAAGGGGCATCATTCCTTGATGACCTTGACGGAGGCATCGTTTCCTATCAGGTACATTGTATTAAACCTGATTACCGGATATATCAGCTCCTTCTTGCAAAATATTCCCTTAAAGCTGAAGAATGCGTATTTTTCGATGACAGGTCTGAAAATGTTGAAGCCGCAAGGGAGCTTGGTTTCAAAGGCGAAGTTGTTGAGAGTGAAGAACAGCTTATGGGGCTTTTGTCAAAACTTTGATCTGTCGGAGAGGAGGCTCGAATATGTCAGCATGTGACAGCTGCGTATACTATGTATACGATGACGAAGATGAGGTTTATTCCTGCGAGTGCGAGCTTGATCAGGATGAAATGTATAAATTCCTTACGGGACAGGATTTTTCCTGCCATTATTATCGTCTGGATGATGAATATGCCGTTGTAAAACATCAGATGTAGGATTGTGCATGATGTACAAAATATCTCTATATAGAATTGTATCATATTTACAAAGATGTAGTTTAAGGAAAGAAAAATCAAAATACAACTTGACATATTGACGGAAACAAATTATTATAGCTAAGTAATCTAACTCACGTTGTTACTGGTTAAGCAGGCAAGACTGGGTAAATAAGAAGCAGGAAAAATGGATTTGTTTCGTCTTCCTGTATGATTATTTACGTGCAGTCTTTTTTTATGTGTTGCGCATGGCCTCCGGCTCCTGCGCAGGGAGGATCCTGCAGAACAGGATTCCATTAGGGCAGAATCAGCAAATCATGTGGAGTTTATTAGATGAAAATAAAGAAAGTGGTAAACAACAATGTAGTCTGCGCCTTAGATGAAGGCGGATGCGAAATATTCGTGGTCGGTACGGGAGTTGGTTTCAAACAGAAACCCGGAAACGAGATCGACAGTACGAAGATCGATAAGATCTTTACCAATGTGACGGATATCGGAAGCGAGTTCATAAGACTTGCCCAGGAGATACCTTACGAATATATAAGCATTGCATTGGAAGTTTATGAAGAGGCAAAGAAAGTCCTTCCCGAAAACAAAAAAATGAACAAGCGTGTTTCGGTAGCAATTGCAGATCATTTAAGCTATGCGGTCCAGCGTAAGGAACAGGGCTATGAATTTGAAAACACGCTGCTCTGGGAGATAAAGAAATTTTATCCCAATGAGTTTTCAATAGGAAAGAAAGCGATCTCGCTGGTGAAGGAAAAGACGGGAACGGAGCTTTCGGAAGATGAGGCAGGATTTGTAGCACTTCATCTGATGAATGCGAGAGAGGCTGTTGATAAGGAACGCGGCAGTAATCCGCCGCCGCCCGAGATAATCAAAAATGTCTTAAACATAGTTAAGTTTACATTTAATATAGAGCTTCAGGAGAATTCGATCTCCTATGAGCGATTTATAACTCATCTGAAATTCTTTGTAATGAGAGCGATCAAAAAAGAATACTATGATGAGAGCGATGCAGAGATCTATGAGAAAGTTAAGGAAAAATATCCGGATGCTTATCTTTGTGCTAAAAGGGTTCAGACTTATGTTGAAGCGGCTCTGCAGACAAACGTGACAGATGAGGAATTAACTTATCTGACACTTCATATAGAACGGGTGGCTAACCGCTCGTCAGATTAAAAGTTACAGTTTAACGGGATTGTTACGGAGTAATATTCGGCAAAACCCGAAGGCAGAATAGCGGTCATTGTTTATGTATTTTTTTCAATGGCATATGTTATTAAGTCTTCAGGTTTTGCCGATATTATTTTTAAAAGGTTAATTAGCCGGCAGAATATAATTTCGCCCGGTTAACATAAAAGTCACTAAAAATTCATTTATAAAGGAGAAGAACAATGGCAAGCAAGTATGATGGATTAGCCCGCATTATCATTCAGAATGTCGGCGGAAAAGAAAACATCGCAGGTCTTACACACTGTATCACAAGACTGAGGTTTAAGCTCAAGGATGAGTCAAAAGCCCAGACAGAGATCTTAAAGGAAACTGACGGAGTAATCTCGGTTATCCAGAGCGCAGGTCAGTACCATGTAGTAGTAGGTCAGAAGGTTGGACAGATCTATGACGCAGTTGTAGAGGTCGGACACCTCGGAAGCATCGCTGCTGCACCTGAAGGAGAAGATGATACTCCCAAGGACAAGAACCTTTTCAACGCATTCGTTCAGATGATCACCGGAGTATTTGGTCCGTTCATCGGTCCTCTCTGTGCGTGCGGTATCTTAAAGGGTATCCTGACACTGCTTACCGCAACGGGTGTACTTGATACGGCATCCGGAACTTACGGTATCCTTTATTCACTTGGCGATACGGCATTCTTCTTCCTGCCTCCGATACTTGGATATACGGCAGCAAAGAAATTCAAGCTTCCTGAGATCGAAGGTCTTATAATCGGTCTTGCGATGGTTTACCCCTATGTAGTAAGTACTTCTACAAGCGTGACCAGCTACCTTGCAAATCCGATAACACTTTTCGGAATACCTGTTGCAATGCCTGCATCAGGAGATTACACCTCAAGTGTTATCCCTGTAATATGCGCAGTTGCATTCGCAGCCTGGTTTGAAAAGCTTTACCGTGACAAGGTGCCGGAGGCAATAAGCCTTTTCGCTCCCACACTTATCACAACAACAGTTACGATCATCCTTACATTCCTTGTGATCGGACCTGTAGCATCACTTGCATCAACAGGACTTTCATTCATCTTTAACTGGCTCAATGCACAGAGCTCTATCCTTATGGGTGCGGTAGTTGGATTTGTATGGCAGATCCTTGTAATGTTCGGTCTTCACTGGTCACTGGTTCCTATCGCCATCAACAACATGGCAATGGGCGGAGACGTTATCCTTGTTGGTATGTTTGGAACAACTTTTGCACAGACAGGTGCCTGCCTTGGTATCTGGGCTAAGACAAAGGACAAGAAGATAAAGGGACTTGCTCCCGCATCGGTAGTATCGGGACTTGCCGGAATCACAGAGCCTGCTATCTACGGTCTTACACTTCCTAAGAAATGGCCTTTCATCCGCACATGTGTCATTGCAGGTATCGCAGGCGGTGTGCTTGGAGCATTCGGAGTACAGGCATATCAGATGGCCGGAACAGGTGTATTCGGATACACAGCATATATTGATACAGCAAACAACAACACATTCGGAGCTATCGTATCAGTAGTGGTATCCTTAGCATGTGTAGCTGCAGGATTTGTCTGCGAGCTTCTCTTCTATACGGATGCCCCTGCTAAAAAGAAGAACACGGAAGCAGCAGTTTCAGACGGAACAGATAAAGCAGAAAACATCGTTTCTCCCCTTACAGGTGAGGCAAAGCCTTTAAGCGAGGCTCCCGATGAAGTATTCGCATCAGAAGCTATGGGTAAGGGACTTGTTATCATCCCTTCAGAAGGTAAGCTTTATGCTCCGGCAGACGGAACCATCACAACATTCTTCCCTACAGGACATGCACTCGGAATCCAGACAGACAAGGGTGCCGAGATCCTTATCCACATCGGAATGGATACAGTTAAACTTAACGGCGACGGATTTACAAAGAAAAAGGCTCAGGGCGACAAGGTTAAGAAAGGTGATCTCCTTCTTGAGTTTGATATAGCAAAGATTACAGCAGCAGGTTACTCGGTAGCCAGCCCTGTAGTGATCACCAACTCTGATGATTACGCAGATGTTATCCCTTCAGCAAACGGCAATGTAAAAGCGGGCGATGAATTTATCGTTCTGTTATAAGGAGGAAAAAAATGAGAACATTCAGAAAAGACTTTCTCTGGGGCGGCGCAACAGCCGCCAACCAGTTCGAAGGAGCATGGAATACAGACGGCAAAGGTGATTCGGTTTCGGATCACTGCACAAACGGAACGGTTGACAGACCTAAGGAAATTACAGTAAAGCTTGAAGATGATAAATTCTACCCTTCAAGAGAGGCAATAGATTTTTACCATCGTTATAAGGAAGATATCGCACTTTTCGCAGAAATGGGATTCAAGTGCTTCCGCTTCTCTATCGCATGGACGAGAATATTCCCTACGGGAATGGAGAGCGAGCCCAATGAGGCAGGACTTAAGTTCTATGATAATGTGATAGATGAGTGCAGAAAGTACAATATCGAGCCTCTTATCACGATCTCGCATTATGAACTCCCTTATGCTCTCGTAGAGAAATACAACGGATGGGAGAGCAGGGAACTTGTTGATTTTTACTTTAATTACTGCAAGGCAATATTTGACCGCTATAAGGGCAAGGTAAAATACTGGCTTACATTCAATGAGATAAACGGCGGAACAATGCCCATGGGAGCAGTGCTCTCACTCGGAACGATAAAGGGATATTCAGGACCGATCACGAAGATCCCGGATGAACCGGCAGTACGTTTCCAGGCACTCCATCACCAGTTTGTTGCAAGTGCGAAGGCTGTAAAATATGCTCATGAAAATTATCCGGACTACAAGATCGGTGATATGAACATCTTTGCTACGATGTATCCCTACACCTGCAATCCCGATGACATTCTTCAGTGGCAGAAGGAAAACAGGATGATGAACTGGTTCTGTTCAGACATACAGGTTCGCGGAGAATACCCGACTTATTCCGAGAGATTCTTCGAGGAGAATGGTATCACAATAAAGAAAGAAGCCGGAGATGATGAACTTCTTAAAGAAGGAACAGTTGATTTCTATACCTTCAGTTATTATATGAGCAACTGCGTATCAACAGATCCCGAGCTGAATTCCAACGCAGGAGGAAACCTTGTCGGCGGTGTGAAGAATCCTTACCTCAAGGCTTCGGACTGGGGCTGGCAGATCGATCCCAAGGGACTTCGTATTTCACTTAACGAAATCTATGGACGTTATCAGATCCCGCTTATGGTTGTTGAGAACGGTCTCGGAGCAAAGGATGTTCTGGAAGAGGACGGAAGCATTCATGACTCTTACAGAATAGATTATTTAAGACAGCACATCGCAGAGATGAAAGAAGCTGTTAAAGATGGCGTTGACCTTATGGGTTACACACCCTGGGGCTGTATCGACCTTGTATCTGCATCGACCGGTGAGATGGCAAAGCGCTACGGCTTTATATATGTAGAAAAATATGATGACGGCACAGGCTCCTTAGCCCGCCGTAAGAAAGATTCCTTCGACTGGTACAAGAAGGTTATCGCAACAAACGGAGAAGATTTAGCATAAATTAAAAAAAACTAACTTTTTGAAGCATTCCCATGCGGATAAAAGTTAGTTTTTTTTACTTAATTAAAAAGTTTATCGGCGTTTTGCACAAAAAACAGTCTGTTTTTTCTATACCGAAAATGAACGAAAATGATTGATTGTGAATGCATTTATCATTTATAATAAACGCAGATGAACGAACGTGACCGAAAATGGTTATTAAAGGATTGGAGGTGAAAACGAATGCTTGCCGAGGAAAGATTTGCGCGAATACTTTCTATGGTCGATTCTGCCGGGTCAGTAACGATCGCAGAACTTATGGATGAATTGGACGTATCGGAGTCTACTATAAAAAGAGATCTCTCACTTCTTGATAAAGATGGACGCCTCAACAGGGTAAGAGGCGGTGCCACCAGCCTGAACGGTAAGCTCTTTACCCGCGATGACAGTGTCAGCAACCGAATGGAACTCAATGTTGACGCAAAACAGAAGGTTGGCGCGTATGCCGCTTCCATGATAAACGATAATGACTTCGTTTATATAGACGCGGGAACGACCACGGCGAGGATGATACCCTTCCTCACAAACCGCAGCAGCATTTATGTGACCAATTCACTGCCCCATGCGATGCAGTTATCGGTCAAAGGCTTCAGGGTTTCGATTCTGGGTGGTGAGTTTAAGAACCTGACAGAAGCGATAGTTGGTGAGGAAGCGATAGAATCACTTCTTAAGTACAATTTTACAAAAGGATTTTTCGGAACGAACGGGGTAAGCATCGAGAGGGGCTTTACCACACCGGAGATGAAGGAAGCCATGGTCAAGCGGGCAGCAATGCGCCAGTGCAGGAATGCTTATGTGCTCTGCGACAAGAGCAAATTCGACAATGTGGCATCGATCACCTTCGGGGCATTTGAGAGCGCGAATGTGATAACTGATTATACAACAAAGAAATACAGAGAAAAAAAGAATGTTATGGAGGTATGAAATTTGATTTATACTGTTACTTTTAATCCGTCACTGGATTATATCGTTTCGGTGGATGATTTTAAGCTGGGAATGACAAACCGTACCAACACCGAGCTTATGTTTCCGGGAGGCAAGGGCATCAATGTTTCGATGGTTCTGCAGAATCTCGGATACGAAAACATGGCACTGGGATTTATGGCCGGATTTACCGGACGTGAGATAGAAAGACTTCTGGCTGTTCGTAACGTTAAGTCGAATTTTATCGAGGTTGCAAGCGGAATATCACGTATAAACGTTAAGCTTCGAAGCAACGAGGAGTCGGAGATCAACGGAATGGGACCGGGGATCGGAAAGGCTGAGATAGATAAGCTTTATGAACAGCTTGACGGTCTTAAGGAAGGCGATATTCTCGTGCTTGCCGGCAGCATTCCTTCAGTAATGCCCGAGTCGATGTACAGTGACATCATGGATCACTTAAAGGATAAGAAGTTAAAGATAGTTGTAGATGCAACCAGAGACCTGCTTGTGAATGTGCTTAAATATCATCCTTTCCTTATTAAGCCGAATAATCATGAGCTGGGCGAGATTTTTAATGTGACTCTCAGCAAGAAGGAAGAAGTTGTTCCTTATGCTAAGAAGATACAGGAAATGGGTGCCAGAAACGTTCTCATTTCCATGGCAGGCGAAGGCGCAGTTCTCGTAACAGAGACGGGAGAAATCTTTGAAAGCAATCCGCCTGCAGGCAGGGTAAAAAATTCCGTTGGCGCGGGAGACTCGATGGTAGCGGGATTTTTAGCAGGATATCTTCACAGCGGAAGCTATGAAGAGGCGTTCTATATGGGCGTATGTACGGGAAGTGCTTCGGCATTTTCAGACAATCTTGCAACAAAAGAAGAAGTAGGGGAGCTGTTGAAGCAGTTCAACAGAGAGGCATACATTATCTAACATAATAAGGAGAAGAGAATGAGAGTAAGAGATCTTTTATCACCGTCATGTATTGAGCTTCATGGAAAAGCTGCAAACAAGACTGAAACAATCGAAAAAATGGTTGACCTCATGGAAAAGCGCGGTAACCTCAGTGACAAAGAGGTTTACAGGAAGGGCGTGTTTGCACGTGAGGAAGAGTCCACAACAGGTGTGGGTGACGGAATCGCTATCCCCCACTGCAAATCAGATACAGTAAAGGCTCCGGGTCTTGCTGCCATGGTTCTGCCTGAAGGAGTAGACTATGACGCACTTGACGGAGAGCCGGTTAATCTTGTATTCCTTATTGCAGCACCGAATACAAAAGACAACGTTCACTTACAGGTTCTTTCCCGCCTCTCAGCATTACTTATGGATGAGAAATTTGCAAGCGACCTTCGTTCTGCAAAGAGTCCCGAAGAGTTCCTTTCCATTATCGAAAAGGCTGAGGAAAAGAAGGAGGCTGAGGAGGCAGCAAATGCAGCAGCAGGAGCTCCGAGCGGCGGATACGACATCCTTGCCGTAACTTCCTGTCCTACAGGCATCGCGCATACTTACATGGCTGCTGAAGCTCTTGAAAAAGCCGGTAAGGAAATGGGCATAAAGATCAAGGTTGAGACACGCGGCAGCGGCGGTGCGAAAAACGTCGTAACAGCTGACGAGATCAGAAGCGCAAAGGGAATCATCATTGCAGCAGATGCAAAAGTTCCCATGGACCGTTTCTCAGGCAAGCAGCTTCTTGAAGCCCATGTTGCTGAAGGAATTAACAAACCTAAGGAACTTATTGAAAAAGTGCTTGGCGGTAAGGCTCCGGTATTCACAGCTTCTGCATCATCAGAAAGCAGCAGTGATAATGCAGCTCAGGGCAGCATCGGACATCAGGCATATAAGCACCTTATGAGCGGTGTATCGCACATGCTTCCATTCGTTATCGGCGGCGGTATTTTAGTTGCACTCGCATTCCTTATTGATACACTTGCAGGTTATGGTGCAACTGCCGGCGGAGCATTCGGTTCGGCTACACCTCTTGCAGCTTTCCTTAAATATGTTGGCGGTCAGGCTATGGGACTTATGATCCCCGTACTTGCAGGATACATTGCATACTCAATAGCTGACCGTCCCGGTCTTGCAGTCGGATTTACAGGTGGTATGCTTGCAGCATCAGGAAACGCAGCACTTGCAGGCTATATTGATACATGGACAGGACTTGGCAGCAATGCGGATCCTTTAAGCCAGTTCATCTCAAAATTTGCATTTTCTGCAGACGGAGTAAATACGGTTTCAGGTTTCCTTGGCGGTATCGTTATCGGTTTCCTTTCCGGATTCGTTGTAAACTGGCTCAAGAAGGTTACTGAGAATCTTCCGGATGCACTTGCAGGTATCCGTCCGATACTTATCTACCCTCTTTGCGGTGTACTTATCGTCGGAATACTTATGTGCTTTATTTTCAACCCGATCATCGGACTTATAAATACAGCACTTTCCACAGGACTTAATGCTATATATGCAAGCGGACAGATCTGGCTCTTAGGTCTTCTCCTCGGTGCGATGATGGCTATCGACATGGGCGGCCCGATCAACAAGGCAGCTTATGTATTCGGTACAGGTATGCTTGCACAGGCAGCAGTTGATCCTTCACTTGAGAATGCAGCATTTATCTCAATGGCAGCAGTTATGGCCGGCGGTATGGTTCCCCCTGTAGGAATCGCACTTGCATGCAAGATCTTCCCGAAGAAGTTTACAGGTGCTGAGAAGTCTTCATGGATCACAAACATCATCATGGGTGCTTCATTCATTACAGAAGGTGCAATTCCTTTCGCAGCTGCCGATCCCGGACATGTAATCCCGGCTACAATGGCAGGCGCAGGTGTTGCAGGACTCCTTTCCGCACTCTTCGGATGCACACTCAGAGCTCCTCACGGCGGAGTATTCGTATTCGCAACAGTTGGAAATCCGCTCATGTACATCGTTGCATGGCTTATCGGTTCAGTTGTGACCTGCGTACTTCTCGGTGTATTAAAAAAAGATGCTGAATAATTTATAAATACGAAAAGGCGAAAGTTTTTATGCTTTCGCCTTTTTTAATTCATAGGAAATTGCGTTGCAATCCCCTATGAATTAAAAAACGCACTTTGTGCGTATGATGCGACGCGCGCGGATAGG
>CAJORC010000176.1 GCA_905236615.1 uncultured Lachnospiraceae bacterium | reverse complement strand
AGCTGATCGATACCGTCACCTGTCTTCGCAGATACAGGAACAAATACCGTTGAACCGCCCCAGTCTTCAGGGATAAGTTCATACTCTGCAAGTTCCTGCTTAACACGGTCAATATTTGCATTAGGCTTATCCATCTTGTTTACGGCAACAATGATATCTACTCCTGCAGCCTTTGCATGGTTGATAGCCTCAACTGTCTGGGGCATAACACCATCGTCAGCAGCTACGACAAGAATAGCTATATCAGTTGCAGTTGCGCCTCGCATACGCATGGCCGTGAATGCCTCGTGTCCGGGTGTATCAAGGAAGGTTATCTTCCTGTCGTTTATCTTAACTACATAAGCACCTATTGCCTGTGTAATACCACCTGCCTCACGCTCTGTAACATGTGACTGTCTGATCTTATCAAGCAGTGAGGTCTTACCGTGATCGACGTGACCCATAACACAGACAACCGGAGGTCTCTTCTGCATTCCCTTCTCGTCTTCATCTTCCTCATGAAGAAGTTCTGCAATTACATCAACCTTCTTCTCGTGTTCACAAAGAATATCATATCCGAGAGCGATTTCCTCAGCCTCTTCATAAGAAACTTCCGTGTTCAGGGTAACAACCTTACCTTCAAGGAAAAGCTTCTTGATGATGGCAGACGGCTGCATCTTCATATTATCGGCAAGATCCCTTATTGTAAGACTGTCAGGAATAGTGATGACCTTTATCTGCTCTTCCTGCTTCTTTTCTACAGGGGCAGGCTTGTGGAATCCATGAGGATTAAACTTCTTAACCTGCTTTTCCTCCATTGCAGCCTCAAGATTCTGCTCCTTACGATGCCTTGCATCGTTCTGTCTCCTTCTGTCGGAATCGCTTCTTCTTCCTACTTCCTTCGTCGGAGCATCTGCGCCAAATCCGCCGCGGCCTGCCTGACTCTGCTGCTGATTACCCTGCCTCTGGTTTCCTCGCATATCTCCTGAACCGCCGCGAGAATTACCAAAAGAACGGCCGCCGTTTTTATCAAACGCTTCATTACGGTTAAATCCGCCGCGACCCTGTCCCTGATTTCTTCCATTGTTGTTACCGCCATTTCCGGGGTTATTACGATTATTTCCCCTGTCGTTTCCACGGTTATTATTTCTCTGTCCAGCATTTGCGTTAGCAGCATTATTATTCTGCCTTGCAGCACGCTCTTTCTTCAGTTTTTCCATATTTGCAAAGACATTTCCGATAACACGGGCTTTGTTATCATCCTTCTTTTCAGCAGTCTCTTCTTTCTTTACTTCCTCAGTTTTTACTTCTTCCGTTTTAACTTCCTGAGGCTTTTCAACGGGTTTTTCAACAGGCTTTTCTTCAACAGCCGGTGCTTTTTCAACCTTTACCGTCTCCTGAACCTTCTCGTCTTTCTTTACCTCGACTTCAGCCTCGGTTTCCACATGCTTAAAGGTCTTTTTCTTTGGCTTATCATCCTCGATACGGCCATTTGAAATACGCACGATCTGACGATTGCCTGAACGGTTCTTACCATTTGAAGAATTGGTTGTTGCGAAGATTATATGCTTTTTCTTCTGAGGTTTCTGCGCCTTTCCTGCAGCATCCTCTGACGCCTCGGGCTTTGCTTTGCTGCTCTGTTCAGGAGCCTTCTCCTCTGTCTTCTTACTCTGATTTTTTTCGTCGGGGCTGAATTTATCACGCACCATCTTAATATAATCATCATCTATTGAAGACATGTGATTGGCAACATCTGCACCCTTACTCTTCAGGAATTCAACAACATCCTTATTGCTTATGCTGATACCCTTATCTTTAAGTTCCTTTGTAATTTTCATGATCTGCATTTTTGCCATTCAGTTACTCCTCCAGACGCTTCAATATCGTATTCGCAAAACCCTCGTCCATTACCGCTGCAGTTGATCTCAGCTCTTTGCCGATTGCCGCACCTAGTGCCAGTTTGGTTCCGTAAAAACGTATCGGAATATTATAAAATTTACATTTATCCTTAAACTTCTTTGCCGTATTGTCAGAGGCATCCTCGGCTACAACAACCAGCCTTGCCTTGCCTGCCTTAACTGCATTTTCTACGGAAAACTCTCCGCTCACAATCTTTCCGGCTTTCTCGGCTAATCCCAACAAAGAAAAAACTTTATCCTGCACCCGAATTTCAACTCCTTCTGTTACATCAATTCGGAAAAAAGACTTTCTATAAAATCTTTATCTATCTCGCATTTAAATGAACGGTTCAAAGCTTTCGAACTTACTGCCTTTTTCAGGCACTCCCCGGTCCTGCACAGATATGCACCGCGTCCATTTGCTCTTCCCGTAAGGTCAACAGCTATTTCCCCTTCCCTGCTCCTTACTATACGGACAAGTTCCGACTTAGGGCGGATGCTTCCGCATGCCACGCATTTCCGAGTTACTTTCTCAGCTTTTTTATTACCGTTCGTTATTAAATTACTCTTCACTGTCGTCAACTGTTTCCTCATCAGTCTCGGTATCAGCATCGTCAGCTAAATACTCAGGCTCTGAAGTATAGTCGAATTCACCGTCATCGACAACTTCTTCCTCATCGTAATACTCTTCATCATCACCGTCATCAAGATAATCTTCCATCCTGAATCCGGGTGCATCTTTAGCCTGTGTTTCTGATTTGATATCTATCTTGTAACCTGTAAGTCTTGCTGCCAGACGTGCATTCTGACCTTCCTTACCGATAGCAAGCGAAAGCTGATAATCAGGAACTACAACTTTTGCTGTCTTCTCATCACCGTCAACGATAACCGAAACCACCTTTGCGGGTGAAAGAGCATTCTCTATAAAGATAGCAGGGTTTTCATCCCAGTCAATGACATCTATCTTCTCACCGCCAAGTTCCTCAACTATAGCATTTACTCTTGCTCCGTTCATTCCTACGCAGGCACCTACGGCATCTACATCAGGATTGTTGCTCCATACCGCCATCTTGGTTCTGGAACCTGCCTCACGGGAAATTTCCTTAATCTCAACTATTCCGTCAGCAACCTCGGTAACCTCGTTCTCAAAAAGACGACGTACAAACTCGGGATGTGTACGGCTTACAAGTATCTTCGGTCCTCTTGTCATATTTCTGACTTCAAGGACATATACCTTAACCCTGTCATTTGCTTTAAGTACTTCGCCCTTGACCTGCTCATTCTCGGTAAGCATTGCATCGGCAGAACCCAGATTTATGCTGATATTCCTGCCGACAAATCTCTGTACGGTACCTGTAACGATGTTATGCTCTTTGGTTGCAAACTCGTTAAATATCGCATTCTTCTCTTCTTCACGGATCTTCTGCAATATAACATTCTTTGCATTCTGAGTTGCGATACGTCCGAACTCCTTACTTTCAAGTCCGACTTTAACAACGGAGCCGTAATCTGCCGCAGCATCATATTTTGCCGCATCCTCCAGAGTGATCTCCGTCAGATCATCCTCAACATTTTCGACTACAGTCTTTTCCGCGTAAAGGAAATATTCACATGTCTCTCTGTCCATTTCACAGTGAATATTCTCAGCACGTCCGAAATTATTCTTGCAGGCAGTGAGCAGAGAATTTTCAATCGCATCAAAAAGCGAATCCCTGCTGATCGATTTTTCCTTTTCCAGAAGGATTATCGCCTCCAGCAGTTCATTTTTCTGGCTCTCATCTTTTCCAGACTTGCCTGACTTTTTTCTTGTAGCCATATTCAAGTTTCTCCTTTCGCATCGCTCTCATCCATAAACCCTTTAGAGCAAATTTCCATCGTGTAAGCTTCTTTTATATAATCTTCACGGTCCAGAATCTTGCTTACCCTGCGGCTCACAAGCACACAATCATCGATCGTTATTCCCTCAGGTTTATCTATATAAGCCCTCAGGAAATAATTTCCGCTCTCATTCACATATTCCGTATCTATCAGGCTGAAACCGTATTCATCGGTTACCGGTCTGACAAGTTCAGCAAAACGCTGTGCTACCGCATTATTATCCAATCTTCTCCTCCGTGAGTGGTAACTCTGACCCAATTTATACACGAAAAGAAAGTGGACTCGTCTGAGCCCACTTCGTAGTTACCATACAAATATATCATCGAAATCCAATATCGTCAAGCAATTTGCTTAAAATATTCGTGAAAATATTCAATTAGCATTCAGTTACAGTTTTATCGCTTCTCATTCTTCTAGCAAAAACGTTCTATAAATT
>CAJORC010000175.1 GCA_905236615.1 uncultured Lachnospiraceae bacterium | reverse complement strand
TTTTTGTTTTAAACATGTCCCCGTCGGGCTTCGAAAAGGTTCGGTCTCGCAGGGCGCAAGGCCCTGCTCGGAATTTTTATTTCCTGCTATAAACAAAAGATTGAGTCTGAGAGCGCGAGGATTGGAGTCTAAAATGTGTCGATTTATGAATCCCGATAAAAAACATACTCTATAACTATGTCATGCATCTGTTGAAGAGGATGATGAAAAGGAAAAAGTATGGACGATCACCTGTATCGATGCAGACGGGATCAGCAGTAAAAAATGTCAAAACGGTAAAGTTCTTTCAAGCTGGGAACTAAAATACGAGTCTCCCGAAGATGCGAAACGCGTTGATGATTATATTGCAGGTTTTAAGAGCGATGAGAACCTTAGATTTGCCGGAATGAAAGACTTTTGGCCCCTGTTCTTAAAGGGAGATATATCCAAGGATAACCTAAATTATGCGGGTGATGCTTGGGAATGGGTCTGAAACGCGAGGATTGAGTCTGAAAACGCGAGGATTGAAACGACGAATCCGTGGATTGAAGAAAAAAATGCGTGGATTGAACATATCAAAAGTTTGCGGGCTAATGGGATGATGACGGCCATCACATTTTCCGCAATCATTTCGGTGTTGGAGGATCTTCGGGAAAACCAGGTGATCGGCACACAGGACGTGCAGAAAATCCTTGATTGCAAGGAAACTAAGGCGCTCCGAATTATTACAGAAATGAAAAGGCTGACATTATCGTCGCACTTACCGGTCAGGGCAAAGGAAGATACATTTTGAATGTGCCGTGATGATGAATAGGAAAACAGCGAAAACATAGGTGTTTGGGACAATGCACCATAATGGTGACAGAAATTTTTAAGGTGGTGCTTGAAGATATCTGCGTCATAAGCGATACTAAAGTCAAATCTGCAGATAAAAAAATGAAAGGAGCGGATTTGACATGGTCGAATTTGGCGAACAGTTAAGAAGAGCGAGAGAAGCAAAGGGGATGACGCAGCAATCCTTGGCTGATCAGTTATATGTAACAAGACAATCAGTTTCCCGTTGGGAATGTGGAGACAGATACCCTGACCTGCTTACTACCAAGAAAATATCGCAGATTCTGGACGTGAGCCTTGACGACTTGCTGTCCGGAAAGGAAATGACTAAGGTAGTAGAAAGAAACCCTGTAATAGAAAATAAAATAGTAAATAACATAATGATCGTACTGTATGCATTTGTGGTACTGTCTTTTCTAATAACGGTAGTTGATATCGTTATAAGGTTCCCATTTGGATCGGAGGCAGTTGATTACAGTGATATCCAGATTACAGTAATTCAGATCCTGGGGCTTGTGATTCAGATAGTGGCGTTTTCATATGGATTGTTTAATGCTGTAAGGGGAACGCTATCGCCCAAAAGGATGGGGGCGGTCTTGGTGGCGTTTTTTGCAGCAATATGTATAACCGGTTCTGAGAACCTGGGCAGATTTGAAATGTGGCAGATGATGATTTCGGGAATCCTGTTTATTATCGTACCGGGCATATTGGGTGCCGTGGCATCATATTATTTCTTTGTTCGTGGTGATAATCGAAAAATATGGATTCGTCTGATAGATATAGTATCAGTATGGGGAATTTTCAGGATCATATTTTCAAATTTTCAGCTGATTCGGTTTTCAAGTCAGTATCTGTCGATGAATACAACTGTTAGGCTTGTACTGTCAATTGGAATCTACGCGCTTATCCTCTATCAGACACGCGCATTAAGCAGAAAACGAGAGAATGCAATTAAAACCAGTAATGATCAGGAATGAATAAGTTCAATCCAAAAGACCTCATGCCCCCGGTTGACCCGGGGGCTAATTTTGTTGTCCATTCATTACATAAAAATGACCTTCTGTTACATGCTGTTTATTATGTTCTTCGGAAGACCGATAATAGAAATGAATGACTATGTATATGGAGATGAAGGAATGATAGTTGGAATCTGTGATGATGAAAAAAATGTACGAGAGTTGATTGCCATTTATATAGGTAGAAAAGATGATTCTGCCGAGATTCACTTTTTCAAGAACGGTGATGAGGTATTGCATTTTGTCAAACAGGGGAAGCGGATAGACATCCTGTATCTTGATATAGATTTGAAGGGTGCACCTGATGGCATGGATGTGGCAAAAACATTGAAAGAAAAGCAGATTAAAGAGGGTAATGCTTCATCGGCGCTTCCACTGATCATTTTCATAACCGGACTGCCGGAGAGAATGCCGGAGGCTTTTGGAGTTCGGGCTTTTCAGTATTTACTTAAGCCGATTGATGAAAAGCAATTCGGATTAGTATTTGATCAGGCAAAAAAGGCTGTTCTCTGTAGTTCAAAGTCCCATAAAACAAAAAGCCTTTCCGTGAGTTTTTGTGGGGTAAGAAGAACTGTATCTATGCCGGATATCCGGTTTATCGAGAGTAATGGCCGTAAACTCATCATTCATATGAAGGATGAGGTGGTGGAAACCTATGGAACGACAGCTGAAATCATGAAAGAACTGGATAATTCTTTTTGTCAGGTGCACAGAAGCTTTGTTGTGAACATGAATCATATTTCTGATTATACAAGAAACAGCATCCAGACAATAGACGGTGAGTCTGTTCCTGTGTCAAAATATAAATTTAGAGCGTTTGTATCCGATTATGCGGCCTTTTTGGAGAGGGAGATATGCTGAGTAATATTGCAGATATGAGTGCATATCAAATAATAGCAGAACTGATTGAAATCCCATTCAGGGTTATAGGTTTTTTTATCATATGGGACCGGTTTGTTCCGTTATTTACAGGAGAAAGCAAGAATAACAAGAAAAAGGTATTTGTTCTTGCCGTGATAGTGGCTGTAACAGAAGTACTGCGGTGGTGTATATTCACAGACGGTTTTCCGTTTTGGATGATCACGATGTGTGGTATACCGCTGATATATGCATACACTTATAAAAAAGAGCGGATTACGGAAACGGTTTTTTCACTTATATTGTTTGTGAATTTGAGATATCTGTCATATTTCGTTGTTAATTCCATAATGAGCATGGTTTCAAAAAGAATGATGGCCGGTATGGAAATGTCAGCGGATGTTGAAGCTTTTGTTTCGTTGAGGGTGGGCATTTTCTTCCTTATTTCAGAAGCCATATATATTTTGATGCTGCTTGTTGAGATTCTGCCGCTTGCCCTAATTATAAAAAGACCGGAAAAGATGAAGTGGATGGAGCTATGTTATCTGTCAGTGATGAATATAGCCGGGATTATACTGACACGTATTATGATGGGGATTGCTATCCTGGATACTGCGGATGGTTCTATTGTGCTTCTGGATGAAAAACCGCATCTTTTGTGGCTTCTGCCGTTAGTTGCGATTCTCCTGTATTTTGGAGAATTGTCAGCAATAGTAATTTGGCAGAAATACTGCGTATTCAGACAGCAAAGTGAGCTGTATATGGCGAGGAGCCTTGAGGAAGAAGCTATACGCCGAAGATTGGATGACACGGAGCGATATTATGATCAGGTACGAAAAGTCCGACATGAAATGTCAAATCATATGACAAATATCCGAGGACTTGCAGAGCAGGGGCTTAATGAGGACTTGTGCAGATACATTACTGATATAGATGACACAATCCGATCTGTAGAAATGCGATATAGTACCGGGGATCCGGTTACCGATGTTGTGTTAAATGATAGGTTCCGAAAAGCTGAAGAGAACGGGATTGGTTTTTCTGCAAACTTTGTATATGACGCTTCATGGGGCATACCAGTGTATGATCTGTCGATCGTGCTATCAAATATCCTTGATAATGCTGTAAAGGCCGCAGGATCAGCTCAGGGTGAGCTCAAATATATTAATATGAATTTGGCTGAACGGAAAAATGTAATCCTTCTTGTGTGTGAGAATGGGCTTAATCCGTCAGAGGTCGTATCAAAGGATATGAACGATATTTGGCATGGGATCGGACTTAAAAATGTTGAGGCCATTGCAGAACGGTATGACGGAGCGGTAAATATTAAAAAAACGGATTCCGTTTACAAGATATCGGTTCTTCTTAAGAAATGTCCTTCTGTTACATGAAAGCGACCTTCTGTTACAAATGGGTTATATAGCAGATTATTAATTCCGAAATAGATATTGAAAACAATGAAGAGTTGTTTCTGTAGGATCCGAAAGAGAGGTAGATTATTATGCGTATTGGTATGGATGGTGTTAATGGAGTACCAGATCAGGAGAAATATGCAAGATTACATGAAGCAGATGCTGTAAAGAAAGCAGAACAGGTTGGAAAGCCGGAAGATTATGAAAAGCCCGATAAGGGCAGCATGCCTGTCGATGAATATATTCCTTCGGATCCTGTAAAGGGATTATACAGACCGGGAAAAGATTCTGATGGAAATCCAAAGATTGATTATATTGATCCTAAAAAGGATGTATCGCCTGAGGCAAGGGCAGATGATAAGGTTTCCAGTGATTCCAAGAAGAGTGAATCTACTATGACCGATACCGATAAGGTAGATCGAGAAATAGAGAAGCTCAAGGAAAAGAAAGCGCGTTTGGAGAAGGAAATCCGCACAGCTGAAGATGATCAGAAAAAGAGATTGGAGCAAGAACTTCATCAGG
>CAJORC010000174.1 GCA_905236615.1 uncultured Lachnospiraceae bacterium | reverse complement strand
CGTATGATGCGACGCGCGCGGATAGGAAGAGCCTTTGGCTCCCGCGCTTGCGCGGAGAATCCAGCAAAGCTGGATTCTTTGTTCTATAGATGTGTAATATTAAACAGTCTCGGCAATTTCGTAAATAAGCTTCTCGGTATCTTCAAATCCAAGACATGGATCTGTGATCGACTGTCCGTAAGTCATGTGATCTGAAATCTTCTGATTGCCTTCTACAAGATAGCTTTCTATCATAAGTCCCTTAACAAATTTACGGATATCGTTGTTATGTTTTCTGGAATACATAACGTCTTTTGCGATACGGATCTGTTCTTTGAACTTTTTGCCTGAGTTGGCATGGTTGGTGTCAATGACACAGGCATGATTGAGAAGATCCTGTTCGGAATATTTCTCCAAAAGAAGTACGATATCCTCATAGTGATAATTCGGAATTGAACGGCCGTGCTTGTTTACAGAACCTCGGAGAATGGCATGCGCAAGTTCATTACCGTTTGTTTCAACTTCCTTGCCGCGGTAAACGAAGGTGTGTGCACCCTGTGCGGCGGTGAGCGAATTCATGAGGACCGAAAGATCACCTGAAGTGGGATTCTTCATACCTGTGGGAAGGTCAAATCCGGAAGCAACAATACGATGCTGCTGGTCTTCAACGGAACGGGCTCCGACCGCAACATAAGAGAGCATATCGCAGACGTATCCCCAGTTATCGGGATAAAGCATTTCGTCAGCACCGGTAAGACCTGTTTCACGGATCGCCCTGACATGCATGTGGCGCATGGCGAGAAGACCTTTTTCAAAATCTGTATCACCTTCGGGATCCGGCTGGTGTATAATACCCTTATAACCCTCACCGGTTGTTCTTGGTTTATTCGTATAAATCCTGGGAATGATGAGCACCCGGTCATAAACCTTGTCGGCAATAGGCTTAAGACGGTTGATGTATTCTATCACAGGTTCTTCACTGTCAGCGGAACAGGGTCCGATGATGAGGAGAAACTTGTCGGAATTTCCCTTGAGAACATCAGCTATTTCAGCATCTCTTTTCTTTTTTGCTTCTTTGAGAGCGTCGGTCATAGGAATGATGGATCTTATGTCCTCCGGTGTAGGAAGCGCTTTGATGAACTTAAATGACATGTCATTGACTCCAATCTATTAATAGTGTCTTTCACAAATTAACTTGATAAAGTATATCACATTTCCTTTTATCTTGCAAAAGTCTATATTTGAGAATAAAATAATTGGGAATAAATTTTTGGGAGTTCATTTAATGAGAATTGAAAAGAAGATAATTTTGACTGTAACGGGGCTGCTCTTTGCATTTATAACGGGGCTGCTTCTTTTCTACATAGATAAAACCCAGATATATACTATACGCCGGCTTCCTCACAGTAACAGAATTCTTCTGTTTACGGGACTCGGCTTTGCGGCAATAGTCGCAGCGTTGTTATACAGGCTCAGGCAGAAAACAGAGCTGATGCTGGAAAAATCTGAACGCTGGCTTATTCCGCTTATCCTTATCATTCTCCTGATCTGTCAGATAATATTTACATACAGCAGCTATTTTTATACTGACTGGGATCCGGCCGGTCTCCTTGATGCTGCGGAAAAGATAGTTACAAACAGGCGGGAAGACCTGAGTATGGGTTATATCTCTGCACATCCGAATAACAGACTTCTTATATGGATATACTGCCTGATCTATAATGTAACGTATTTCTTTACCGGAAAATGCGATGTTATGGCAATAGTATGGATTCAGTGTTTTCTGTCCACTGTGTGCTGCCTGCTGATCTACAGGATTTTAAGATTTCTCGGAAACTCAAGAGTATATTCGACAGTGATTTTTCTGGCAGCAGTTATTTTTATAGGAATGTCACCATGGCTTAATGTTCCTTACTCTGACGAAGCAGCACTTATATTTCCTGTTTTGATGTTGTATGTATATGTTAAACGTGAAGGAGTACTTTCCTGGATACTGCTGGGTTTCCTTACGGCACTCGGGTATGCGATAAAGCCGCAGGTAGTCATTACTGCAATAGCGCTGATTATCTATTCTCTGGTCCTGAGGATTAATGGCAGACGCAGAAGGGAAAGGGAAACTGATGCGGAATGTGCGGCGGGTTTTGTTGCTGCTGCAATAGTATTTTTCCTTGTTCTGCATGGAAGTATATTTCCATCTCTTAAACTGAATGTAGACGTAACAAAAGAATTCGGTATCAGCCATTATTTTATGATGGGATTAAATTCTGAGACGGATGGGGTATATTCAAATCCCGATACGGAATTTACAGCATCTTTTGATGATAAGCATGGACGCGATCTTGCGGATATGGATCTTGCACGGGAACGACTCAGAAATTACGGTCTGAGAGGACTGGGAAAACATCTTATAAGGAAAATGCTTGTAAATTATGGTGATGGTTCGTTTGCATGGGGGATCAACGGGAAGTTTTTTGCAGGACGTCCCAATAATATGAAATCTCCGCTGACGGGATTTTTCGGGGAAATGATCTATGATAACGGAAAATATTTCGAAAAGTCACTCATGCTGGCACAGGGAATATGGCTGCTTATATTGTTTGGCATAATACTTATTGTATGCAGACTGCTAATAAAAGAAAAGGAGAGTGAGGTCTGTTACACGGATATACTCGTGATCATCTCACTCTCGCTTATGGGTATCACTGCCTTTGAACTGATATTTGAGGCTTTGTCCCGTTATCTGTTTATATATGCTCCTTTTTATCTCCTCCTGGGAGCAGACGGGTACAGAAGTTTATTACGGCTGATACGGCACGGATCAGAACGGTTCCTGTCAAAACGATAAGTGCCATTATCGGGATGAAGAGCAGAAAAGCCGTAAAGAAATTAAAGGTTGTATAGCGGAGTTTTTCCATTACGGCATAAAGCAGTACATGATGTACCAGAAAAATTCCGTAGGAATATCTGCTTATATAATTGATGACTTTTCCGGGAATCTTTTCAGCATCCGGAAAGTCAAACCTGCGGCTTATGTATGCCAGTATCAGGCAGTAGGCAAAAGCTATCAGGGTGCATACGATTATCTTCGGCAGAGGCACCGGAACTGATGCAAGAACAACTATTATTATAGTGCTTAATATTGCAGTCCAGAGCTTTATGAGCCTGTCGCGGTAGGTTACGAAAAGCATTCCGAGCCAGAAGTTCATTACGCAGGTCCAGAGGCACATGTTGTCTGAGATCAGGACATGCGAGTTATAGTATTTTATTGCTACGATAAATATATTGACGTCCGGACTTGATGAAAAATTATTTCTGTATAAGTTGAAGACATAGAAAAATGTCAGTATCAGGCTGGCAGGTATCCGGAATTTCCTGAAGGCAAAGGCGAGGATCGGATAAAGAAGATACAGCCAGATTATCGCGCCTAAGAACCATTCTCCGAGACAGTAATAGTTCTGCCCTAAATAAGAAAAGTAGCCGTCCATTCCGAAGAGCGTGAAGAGGTAATTGGAACGGGGACCGCCCCAGTTCCATATTCCCAGTTTTCTTGAATTTATAACGTACATGATAAGCCATGCGACATAAAAGTATGGATAGATCGACAGAGCACGCTTTTTATAAAATTTAAGGATACCCTTAAAACCGAAGGGTCCGGTATGGTTATACCAGAGGGCGGCACCGGATATCATGAAGAAGCCGGCAACGAAGCAGCCGCCCCAGTCACCGTTTGTAAATCTCAAGAAGTCGGTGCCTTTTCCGGGTATCGCAAATTCATAAAAAGTGTAGCTGTAGTGGAAAAAGACTATCATTATGCAGCTTATCGCACGTATCAGGTCTAAGTATTTTAATTTTTCCTTAGAAGACATTTTGGGGTGTTCCTTTCGGTTTTTCTGGTTACGTTGTAGATAATGAACAATCCGACGCGGGACGCTTTCGCTGAAGAGTCAAATGCAACGGTACTAATGCCGCAAAATACGCGGCAAAAGTACCGGCGTTTTCCATTCCCCGCTTTGTATTTGTTAATTATCTACAACTGGTATTTGAAATACCATAATAATTTGACTACTATTCTAACGGAATCTGTATGGCTTTACGATTGCGGAATATGGTGTAGTAGCGAAAACCACATTCAAGGAGAGCGTTTTCTGCACGATCGAAGTCTGCGGCGACTTCGGGGACGGAGTGGGCATCGGAACCGACCGTTATTATTTCGCCGCCAAGTTCGCGGTAGCGCTTAAGGATAGAGTCGGCAGGGTTTGCCCCGCGCATGCCTTTCCTGTAGCCGGAAGAATTTATTTCGATCCCGCGTCCCTTTTCTATTATACTCTTTAAGATTTCATCTAAGACATCAGAATATTTTTCATAGGTAAAGCCTTTATCGCCGGTCGGACCATATCTTAAAGCATAATCCAAATGCCCGTAAACATCATAATTATCAAAGACTTTCGCACATTCAAGCTCGCCTTCGAAATAGGTGCGGTAAGCTTTTTCTTCGCTGTCGAATAATTCGTAGTAGCTTTGGTAATATGGATCTTTACCATAAACCGCATGCGAAGAGCCTATGACGAAATCAAATGGGTATTCGGACAGATATTTATTATAGTGTTCAACCAAATGCGGCTGCAGCCCAAGCTCCACACCGAAACAGACATTTATCCGCTTTTCGTTTTCTGTCAGTTCCTTATATTTCTTATAATAGGCATCTGTATCGACTTCATAATTGCCTTCCTCACTGTCGAAGGGATTGTCATAGTCCATGTGCTCGGTAAAGCATATATTCTCAAGCCCCTTGGAAACTGCCGCTTCTATCATTTCATGCATCTCGGAAATGCCGTCGGTCGATAATTTTGTATGCATATGAAAGTCTGATTTTATCATTTTTGTCGTCTCCTGGTATAGTATCTACAGTTCTTTAGTATAATGTTGTTAATACGGTAATTGCAACATAAAAGTTCTTTAGGTTCTTATCAGCCTTCACACTCATAAGAGTCAGGTTTTCACGTTAAAATGTTAAAACTTTATCAAAAAATTGAACAATGTCTTGAATTTTCATCACTAATACAGTAAAATGAATACGTTGACTTGAGGAATCGGTATCACTCCTTCCGACAATCGAAGTCACAGAGTACATTAAGTACCAACAATTCAAATTTTCTAAATTTTAGGAGGATTTTCAAATGGCAGTAAAAGTAGCGATTAATGGTTTTGGTCGTATCGGCCG
>CAJORC010000173.1 GCA_905236615.1 uncultured Lachnospiraceae bacterium | reverse complement strand
CGTATGATGCGACGCGCGCGGATAGGAAGAGCCTTTGGCTCCCGCGCTTGCGCGGAGAATCCAGCAAAGCTGGATTCTTTGTTCTATTAACCTGATATCTTATGCCTGATCCGGAACTGCATTCATTCTGCTGATAAGCTCATCAACGTTTACTCCGTGAACAGCAGCAGCTTCTTCAACAGTCTCACCTTGAGATGCCGGGCATCCGAGGCAGTGCATGCCGATCTCCATAAGAAGCGGAGCAGCTGCAGGCTTAATTCTTAAAATATCTCCAATGGTAGTATCTTTTGTTACAACACCCATTTTATGTGTCCTCCTTGAAAAATAAAAATATAAACAGTAAATGTATTTTAACCAATAAAAACCTATTTTGCAAGTATAAGTTTAGTTGGCTTCTGAAGCAGCTTCAGTAGCGGCTTCCGTTACAACCTCTGTGACAATTTCTGCAGCAGTGGCGGCAGCAGTCGCATTGCTGTTGGGAAGATCATAGTCTTCATAAATATCGATGGTACTGATCTTGTCACCATTGAAGTTAAAATCTATACTGAAAAGACGGTGATCTTCGGTGTAGACGTCAAACTCAAGGAAGGCGTTGTCAGGATTTTCGGTATTATTGATATAAGGATTGGTAAAATCATAATATGTAATACCAAACTGGGTAAACACCTTTGCAAGGTCGTCATAGTACTTCTTTATTTCAGCAAACTGGCTGTCAGTGGGAGCCGGATCGGAATAGAGATCTGCTATATCTTGCTCTGCGGCAGCTTCATCTTCGGAATAACTGTCCATGAGATACGGGATCCTCGCTTCATTGAGAGCTTTGTCGCTTTTATCCTTCAATGCAGCTACGTTCGAAAAATCTTTGGTCTTTATGGAACTTGCAAGTGCATCGACAGTAGCCGTAACCTTGTCCTCTCCCAGTTCTGCTTCACAGGAATAGCTTGTATCTGAGTTCTCTATACCTGCGGTGATGTCAGTATTTCCTTCGAAATTACTGCCGGCATCTCCGGCATTGCTTCCGGGAACATTGCTGGAATTATATTTGCCGCATCCGCTCAGTGAAGCGGTACTGAGAGTTATCACAGCGGCGATTGCTGCCAATTTTAAAATATATCTTTTTTTCATTGTTTTTCACCTCTTAAATTTTTTCAGTCTATCTCAACAATTCTATCATGCTGAAAAAGGCTTTTCAACTTAATTATATCTGAAAATGTTAAATAAATATTAATAAACTTATAAAACTATTGACTGAATTTGTCTGAAAAAGATATAATCAGTACTGTATGTAATTTGTTGTATTAATAATAATACAAAATGCAAATGTGTTTTCAGAGGAAGTAATAATGCACAAGAAATCGTTGATAGCCCTGACGATAGGGCTTGTTTGTATACCGGCAACCGTTTTTGCGGCAGGAAAGGTAAGATATGCAGCAGGCGTTGCGGCGGTAGTTGAGTCGGAAAATGCTCAGGATGAAGAAGATACTGACAACGACGTGATAATCATAAATGATGTGACCGGTGCCGATACGGAGACAACGGAAGCATCAGAGGAAAAAGCAGAAGAAGCTGAGACGATATCATCAACAGAGGAGATCGCGGCAGGAGCGGGTTCTGCAAAGTCGATAGAAGAGGCTGCCGAGATTCTTGAAGAAGCAGCAAATGCAGAGGATGAGTCGATATCGGGCTACGAAAATCTGGGTATCGCAAAGGTTGATGATAATCTTAATATAAGAGAAAAGGCAGACGGTGACTCCGAACTTGTCGGAAAGATGAGAAAGAATGCTGCCTGTGAGATATTAAATATCGAAGGTGAGTGGGCTTATATCAAATCAGGATCTGTTAAGGGATATGTTAAGGCTGAATACCTTTTAACAGGAGATGCCGCTATCGAGAAGGGTAAAGAAGTAGAGACACTTATGGCCAAGGTAACTACCACAACCCTTTATGTTCGTGAAGAAGCCAACACGGATTCACGGGTACTTACAATGGTTCCCATGGATGAGGAACTGGAGATTATTGAAGGCGGAGAAGGCGATGAATGGCTGAAGATTCAGATCGATGATGACGAAGGTTATGTCAGCGCTGAATATATAAATATAGTAGAAAAACTTGAAACTGCTATCTCTGTACAGGAGCTTAAATACGGTCAGGGCGTTTCGGATGTCAGAGTTTCTATCGTAAACTATGCTAAACAGTTCCTTGGAAATCCTTATGTATGGGGCGGAACGTCACTTACGAAGGGTGCAGACTGTTCGGGATATGTTCAGAGTATATTTAAGCACTTTAACGTATATCTTCCGAGAACTTCAGCAGCTCAGTCTACATGCGGTACAAAAGTATCGGCAAGTGAGATGAAGCCCGGCGATCTTGTATTTTATGCTAAATACGGAAGAGTCAACCATGTTGCCATATACATCGGAAACGGACAGGTTATAAATGCATCAAGCCCTAAGACGGGAATCAAGATCTCGAATACATACTATCGTACACCGGTAGCTATCAGAAGGGTTATTAAGGATTGATAATAATGTGATCAGGCAAAGGCGGGAAACCGCCTGCCTGAAGAGTTGATTAAAGCAGGAACGTTCAATGAAAGAGTTTCAGAAGTGAAGGCGTCCCTGCTTTAACAGCGTTAACGTATTCTTTTTAAAAGCTGTGTAACTTCAGCCCAGTCGCTTTTGAGAACGGCATCGATCATGATCGCCTGATCATAATTAAGGCTGGTTATTTCTTTTAGCTTTTGGAGAACTTTGACTATGGTCTGACGTTGTTCGACTTCAACCATAGATTCATCTGTACAATGGAATAAACGCTGGGGGTGAAGCTTGTCACCGCCAACCTGAAGACCGTCATCCGGATAAAAAGAATCTCCGGTGGTAAGTATTATGCGTCCGGTTTTTGCGACTTCTTCAACATAAGCAAAACTCTTGCTGAAAGCATTTCCGACGATTATCTTGTCGCCCGGAGCAAGATAGGTAAAATCTTTATATTTTTTGTTATCTGGCATGGTATCGTCCCCTGAAATGAAAGAAATATTGTTTTGTAAACCCCCACAGCTATTATATCACGAAAAAGCGTATAATAAAGCTTTTTTGGAGATACATAAAAAAGATTATTTCAGAAATTTATGAACATTGATAAAAATTTAATGAAGATTGTGTAACTTTCTGTTATAATAAAAATCAGATTGGTATGTCTTTGGAAAAAGACATAAGAAAAAAGGTTTATCTTAGGAAAAGGAGAACAAAAAGATGAAAGAATTCGAGTATAAGATCACTGATGAAGTAGGACTGCACGCACGTCCGGCAGGACTTCT
>CAJORC010000172.1 GCA_905236615.1 uncultured Lachnospiraceae bacterium | reverse complement strand
GCAAATGAGGCTGATATTTCAGCAGTAGAAGCATCAAATTTGCTAAAAGACCTTGAATTGGCAATGGGAATACAATAAACACTTAATAGTCATAAAAAGCCCCTCTGCACAAGGGGCTTTTTGTATGCGTAAAGGAGAGGAGAATAAGAACTTCCCCTATGTCTTGAGGAACACAATGTCATGATTTGACTTTTGATCTAATCATTACTCTGGCATTTCTCACTTCATATATCACCTAAGTTGTATGATTATTAAGTCCTTTATGTAATTTGACATAGTAATCCAGCATATTTCTTGCTTTCTGTTTCCCTTCCTTATCACTTTTTACTTCGACCATACGTAAAAGAATCTTTGCTGCTATTTCGTCATTAAAATACCTTATCAGCCCTGTCTTCCATGCCTTTTGGTCTGGAGATTTTGGATTAGCGTAGTAATCCCAAAAGTGAAGTTGCTTTGCTTCGTTAAGACTGAAATCCAAACAGTAATCGTCATTAGCTGCTACATATCCCGCTGTTTCATCGTCCCCTGTAAACACTTCATCTATGATAAATGCGGCAATGATAATCCTTTCCTCTTCTTTTGTTTTTGGCAGTAATGTTGTCAAAACACAAAGAGATTTTTCCTCTGCATTTTTTATTTTACGAGGCGTTCCATCTTTATTATTCCCTGCACTTACCTTCCAATTCATGAGGGTAACACTTTCATAGCATGGCCATTCTTCTGGGTAATCATTTATAATGCCCTGATATGTAGTTTTCCCAGAGTAGTACAAATAGCATCGGCATTCTGGGTTAGAACACCATTCACGATGCTTTTCTTCAATATTGTATCTAATGATATTTTCTGAACATATCCCATAATATCCTACGCGCTTTTCACTCTGTCCACCATTACAATAGTTCAGCTTGCATGCTACGTTATGTCGATTATGCTTAACAGTATGCGGTTGTTCTGCGGTACAACTATCTGTATTTTTCCCTAAGCCTAATTTTTTATACCTGATGTTGGCATCTTTCAGATTCAATTTAATCATTTTTGCACCTCACTTTCATTCCATAACTTCCTTCTAAAAAATCTCAATTCCTCCTTCTTTTTTCAATCTTACCCTCGATAGCCTCAATTATTGCATCGTAGTCTTTAACTCTTGCCATAAGTAGCCCCCTTTTTATATCTGAGATTATGTATTCTTCGACAATATTTCTTTTTCTCCTGCCCTATAACGGTTATAACACTTATTCTCAAATGGCATAACAGCCCGTCACGCCTTGTCAGTCATCAAGTTTTACCTTGTTTGCTGTTACAAAGTACCCCTTTTTTAATGTTCCTGATATTGACTGATAATTACTATCATTTATTTACAGTTCGTAACAGTTATAATTACTACACTGCATATTTCTACTTTTCTTTACCTTTTTCTGCAATAGCTGCCTTGAAATTGAAATTATATATGGCTTGATTCTATATCAGTTATGTCATAGAAAAAACAAATCTATTCGTTGGTAGTATAGTGAAGGTAAAAATAGATTGATCTTCAAATCGTGGAATGATTTGTCATATTGCAGGTATTATTTGTATACTATCTGTAGAAAATGATTTATTTCCGATAGGAATTAGGGGAGGGAGTAGCTTCTTTTTATCATCACTTCGTTCAGACATTCATAGCGAGCTAAAGCTCTTATTCATGGTTAGTAGGTTTATAGTCCTTAGTGGCTACGCTCCGCTTCGCCGTTATCAAATCGAGAAGGTTGACGGGTACGGCAATCTTCGTGCGTCCCCCCTTGGGGAACTTTCTCCGATTCGTAAAATAAAAAAACTTACTGCCGACTGTTAGGGAGAGCAGTAATTGAGTGATGTTCACATCATGAAATTTATTAGTAACTTCTTTCTTAAACCTTACGGTTGTAGTTCACGCTAAACGCTCAACTATTATATAGACAAGATTAGGGCAAAAAGCCTTATCAGCCCAATGATACCAAGGGATAAGAGCGTTAATATAGCTTGCACCACTGAAAGTTTCTATTAGAAATTCTCCCAGCAGTGCAATTTTTTGTTTTGCTATATTTTGTTAGAACGATGATTTCATTCTTGTCAAGTTTTTTATGCCGATAAATCTTTTTTCTTGAAGGCTGGCATAGCCGTCAGTTG
>CAJORC010000171.1 GCA_905236615.1 uncultured Lachnospiraceae bacterium | reverse complement strand
ACCTGACTATGCAGATCCGATGACATATCTCGGAATGTGGGTTACAGACTGTGTAAACAACTTCGGTCTCTGGAGCAATTCTGATTATGATTCGATCATAACCGAGTGCACAACAGGCGACCTTGCAAGTGATGTAGAAGGAAGATGGAAGAAGCTTTATGATGCTGAGAAGTACATTATGGATGAAGCAGTTATCTTCCCGCTTTACACACAGTGTAATGCAGAGATGATCTCAACAAATGTAAGCGGAGTTGAATTCCATCCTGTAGCACTTAACAGAGTTTATAAGAATGCTGTAAAACAGTGATCCTGTTTTCGGTCTGAGTAATTAAGAAACTGTCATCCTCAGCGTCAGCGCCGGGGATGACAGAAATCTTTTTAAGAGTAGAACATTTAGTCAGAGGAGAGTTGAATTGAAGAAATATGTCATTAAAAGGGTATTTACGGCATTTTTTACATTGCTGGCGATACTACTTATATTATTTATACTTATGCAGTTAATGCCGGGCTCGCCGTTTAATGATGAAAAGCTGAATGCTGACCAGAGGGCAGTGCTCTATGCTAAATACGGGCTCGACCAGCCTGTTATAGTACAGTTCGGAAGGTATGTTTTTAACATGCTCAGGGGAGATTTTGGAGTAAGCTACAAAATCTCAAAAAATACACCCATTTCACAGCTTATCCAGTCACGTCTTCCAATCTCGATCGGTATCGGTTTTGCGGCAGTGACACTTGGTGCAGTCGTCGGTCTGATACTTGGACTTATAGCCGCATTAAATAAAGATACCATATTTGATACTTTGGCAACCGTCATTTCCGTAATCGGTGTTTCGGTTCCGTCGTATGTTTTTGCACTTGCAATAAGTTATCAGCTTGGATTTAATCTGAGACTTTTTCCGATGCTGTTTTCAAAGGATCAGATAATCGGGTCGAGTGTAATGCCGAGTATAGCGCTTTCCATGTTTACAATGGCATCTATTGCCCGTTTTACAAGAAGTGAGATGCTCGAAGTTCTTGACAGCGATTACATGCTTCTGGCTGAGTCAAAGGGAATTTCAGGCGGTGCGCTCTTCTTTACACATGCACTCAGAAATGCCCTGATACCTATTGTTACAGTGCTGGCTCCACTTGTAGTTGACCTTATGACAGGTTCTCTGGTAGTGGAAAAAATCTTTGCAATTCCCGGAGTCGGAAGTCTCCTTGTAAATGCAATACAGTCAAATGATTACAATGTTGTTATTTCGCTGAGCTTTATTTATTCGGCATTGTACATCATTATAATGCTGGTAGTTGATGTCCTCTATGGAATAATCGACCCCAGGATCAGACTTGTCAAGGAGGGAGGAAAGGGAAGAATATGATCTTTAAGAAGAAAAAAACAGCAGCTGCCTCAAATGCTGCAGGGAACGTATCCGAAGCTTATGTTCCCGTTGATGCGGATTTTGAATTCATTGAGGATAATGCTGATATATCAATAGACAGTAACTATGCGGCACTCGGATTCTGGCATGAGGCATTTCTGCGTTTTATCAATAAGAAAAGCGCAATGATTGGATTTGTTTTCATTGCTCTTATAACTATCTTTGCCATAGCCGGTCCGAATCTGAACAGCTATACTTATTCAGAACAGAACCTTTCGGAAAAGAACCTTGCACCGAGAATACCCGGAATTGAGTATACGGGATTCTTTGATGGAAGCGAGGTTATGAGGACCACTAACGGTTTTAAGAAGGTCAACGGATATTTTGATAAAAAGCTTCCAACTACTTTTTACTGGTTTGGTTCCGATAATTTCGGACGTGATATCTGGACAAGAACATGGTCCGGAGCGAGAGTATCACTTATTATCGCAGTTGCGGCTGCAGTCATCGACATGCTTATCGGCCTGACTTATGGACTGATCTCGGGATATTTCGGCGGTGCGACCGATATCGTGATGCAGCGTATCCTTGAGATCTGTAACGGAATACCGAGACTTGTTATCGTAACTTTACTTCTGCTTGTTCTGAAACCCGGAATGATAACTATTGTTATTGCACTGATGCTTACGGAATGGATGAGCATGAGCCGTATAGCGAGAGCGGAAATGCTCAAGCTGAAGGAACGTGAATTTGTCCTTGCGTCAAGGACTCTCGGTGCAGGCAGCATGCACATAATCTTCAGTGAGATCCTTCCGAATATCATCGGTCCGGTCATCACACAGGTTATGTTCTCTATTCCTACGGCTATTTTTACGGAAGCTTTCCTGAGCTTTGTCGGACTGGGTATTCCGGTTCCTCAGTGTTCTCTGGGTTCTCTTATTTCAGAAGGATTTAACAGCTTTACGACCCATCCTTATCAGATAATCCCGCCTATCATAGTTATGGCGCTTCTGATGCTGAGCTTCAACCTTGTTGCTGATGGACTTAGAGAAGCATTAGACCCTAAGATGAAGGAGCAGTGAGGACGATCAATATGGAAAATAAAAAAATACTTGAGATAAATAATCTTGATATAACTTTTACGACTACTGCAGGTGAGGTTCATGCGATCAGAGGTATCGACATAGACCTTGAAAAAGGTGAGACAGTAGCGATAGTGGGTGAGTCAGGTTCGGGAAAGTCCGTTACGATGAGGGCTGTGATGGGAATTCTGGCTAAAAATGCCCGCGTAAACAGCGGTACGGTTAAATTTCATTATACGCACGAAGACGGTTCGGATGCAGAAGTTGATATCCTGACCAAAGATAAAAAGTGGATCCGTCAGCATATTAACGGTAAAAGGATCGCAATGGTATTTCAGGATCCCATGACGAGCCTTGATCCCACCATGCCTATCGGAAAGCAGATCATGGAGGGAATGATAAAGCATTTCAAGATAAGTAAAGCCGAAGCATGGGAAAGGGCGCTAAAGCTCTTAAATGAGGTTGGTATCACCAATGCCGAGAAGAGGATCAGACATTATCCGCATCAGCTTTCAGGCGGTATGAGGCAGAGGGTGGTTATAGCGATAGCACTTTCCTGCAATCCCGACCTGCTTATCTGTGATGAGCCTACAACGGCACTTGATGTAAATATTCAGGCGAAGATCATTGAGCTGATCAAGAGAGTACAGAAGGAGCGCGGAATTTCGGTCATTTATATCACGCATGACTTAGGCGTTGTTGCAAAAGTTGCGGATTACGTTGATGTAATGTATGCCGGTAAGATTGTGGAAAAGGGCAATGTTAACGAGATTTTCTACGAGCCGGCTCATCCTTATACATGGGGACTTTTATCTGCCATGCCTGATCTTGATACGGATGATGACAGACTTTATACCATTCCCGGTTCGCCGCCGAACCTTTTGTATGAACCTGAGGGCGATGCTTTTGCACCGCGAAACAGCTATGCACTGAAAATTGACAGATTAAAAGAACCGCCGATGTTCGAGATCAGCAAGACACATAGTGCTGCAACATGGCTTCTTGACCCGCGGGCTCCTAAGTTTGAGATTCCTGTCGAGATCAGGAACAGGATTGAAAGAATGAAGAGCGTGGCAAAATTGGAGGGTTCGGACGAATGAGAAAAATAGACTATACTAAAGAACCTCTTTTGAAGGTTGAAGACCTTAAGCAGCATTTTAAGATGAACCGCAATTATACAGTTAAAGCTGTTGATGGTGTAAGCTTTTCGATATGGCCGGGTGAGACTTACGGACTGGTTGGAGAATCAGGTTCGGGTAAATCCACGGTTGGAAGAAGCGTTATCAGACTTTATGATCCGACTGACGGAAAGATTATCTTTGACGGAGATGATATCAGTGGAAAAATGTCAAGGAAGACAGTAGAAGATCTGAGAGTCAAGATGCAGATGATCTTTCAGGATCCCATGGCTTCTCTAAATCCGAGAAAGAACGTGGGAGACATAATCGGTGAAGGACTTGATATTCATAAAAGCTATAAGAGCAGAGATGAGAGAACGGCAAAGATCAAGGCCATACTTAAAAAAGTGGGACTTGCGGAGGAGCATATTTCAAGGTATCCGCATCAGTTCTCCGGCGGACAGCGCCAGAGAGTAGGTATTGCAAGGGCTCTCATAATGAATCCCAAGCTTGTTATAGCAGATGAGTGTATTTCGGCACTTGACGTTTCGATACAGGCACAGGTCGTTAACCTTATGAAGGATATTCAGGAAGAGACAGGTACGGCATATCTCTTTATAGCACATGATCTTTCGATGGTTAAGTATATTTCGGACAGGATAGGAGTTCTGCATCTGGGACATCTTGTGGAGATGGGAAGCAAGGATGAGATCTTTGATAATCCGGTACATCCGTATACCAGGAGCCTGCTTTCGGCAATACCCACGCCGAATCCGATAGCAGAGAAGACCAGAACAGCAATCCCCTATGACTATGCATCATCGGGAATTGATTACAGAAAGGGAACCTATCACCTGATCGACGGTACACATTATGTGAAATGTACGGATGAAGAACTGAAGAGATTTACGGAAGATAAACAGTGATGATTAAGGCGCAGTATTCGGTTACTGCGCCTTTTTTCTGTCCTTTTTTACAGCGGTCAGAGGTGTTATTAGATTTACCTATAACCGCTGATAAATAAAAGCTATGTTAAAACCTATTGACATGATAGGTATTAAGAATTATTATAACAACATAATATTTTTGAGGAACAGATTTAGGAGGAATCAATTATGAAAAAGAATCTTATTGGAAGAATTGCAGGAGTACTGGCAGGAACAGCAGTTATTGCAGCATCGATCACAGGATGCGGCAGCAGTGCGGATGGAGAGACCGCTAATGCAGCTACTGTAACAGCTCAGGGAACAGAAGCAGCATCAACTGCAGCAGAAACAGAAAGCTCTGAAGCAACAGCATCGGATTCGTCAAAAGTTTACAGGACACTTGATGAGATCAAAGAAAGCGGAACGATCAATATCGGAGTATTTTCTGATAAGAGCCCTTTCGGATATGTTGATGAGAACGGAAATTATGCCGGTTATGATGTATATTTTGCAGAGAGGATCGGAAAGGATCTCGGAGTTGATATAAACTATGTATCAACAGAAGCAGCTAACAGAATCGAATATCTCCAGACCGGTAAAGTAGATATCATACTTGCAAACTTCACAGTTACCGATGAGAGAGCACAGGAGGTTGATTTTGCACTTCCTTACATGAATGTGGCTCTTGGAGTTATCTCACCGGCAGACAAGGTTATCAAAAATCTGGAAGACGTTTCGGCAGATGATCAGATCATTGTAATCTCAGGAACAACAGCAGAGACCTATCTTGAGAAGAATTATCCCGATATCAAGCTTCAAAAGTACGATGCTTATGCTGAGGCAAAGACAGCACTTGAAAACGGAAATGCAGCAGGATGGGCTAACGATAACACAGAGGTTATAGCATTTTCCATTGAAAATGAAGGCTTTACTGTAGGAATCCCTTCTTTAGGTGATGCCGATACAATTGCACCTGCAGTTACAAAGGGCAATGAGTCACTTCTTAACTGGCTCAATGATGAGATCAAGACACTTGGTGAAGAAAAATTCTTCCATGCTGATTATGAAGAAACACTCCTTGATACTTATGGAGCTGATTATGAGGACACACTTGTAGTTGAGGGTGGTAAGGTAGAGTAAAAATGGATGTTGAGGTTATTAAAACCTATCTGCCTCTTTATAATGAGGCGATCCTCCTGACAGTCAGACTTGGATGGTTCGGAATCCTGGCAGCCTTTGGAATAGGGCTGCTGGGATCCGTGATCCAGTATTTCAGGATTCCGGTATTGAGAAAGATAGCAGCTGTATATATAGAAGTGTTCAGAAATACACCACTCCTTGTACAGCTCTTTTTTATTTATTTTGCGCTTCCGAAGATCGGGATCAAGATTTCGGCGGAAAGCTGCGGAATCCTCGGACTTGGACTGATAGGCGGAGCTTATATGACGGAGACACTTAGGAGCGGTCTTGAATCCATAGATAAGATACAGCATGAAAGTGCTTTGTCTTTGGGAATGACAAAGCGGCAGGTATTCTTTTATATCATTCTTCCGCAGGCGTTCTCGGTAAGCATTCCGGGTATCGTTGCAAATCTGATCTTTCTGCTGAAAGAGACATCTGTTTTTTCAACAATAAGCTTAATGGATCTGATGTTTACATCAAAGGATCTGATTGGAATGTATGCAAAGACAATTGAATGTCTATTCCTTCTGGTCATATATTATCTTATCATGCTGCTTCCAGTATCCGTTCTCGGAACGATAATTGAGAGGAGGGCACGATATGCACAGTTTGGGGATTGACGTTCTTTTAAAAGGAACAAATATGCTGAGACTCCTTAAGGGACTGTGGGTTTCGGTAGAGATCAGTCTTATATCGGTGGTTATAAGTATCGTACTCGGACTCGTGGTCGGAGCTCTCATGACTTCGAAAAATAAGCTGCTGAAGGCCTTTTTAAGATTATATCTTGAGACGGTCAGGATAATGCCTCAGATGGTGCTTTTGTTTATTGTTTATTTTGGCAGCACCAGAGTATTTGGATTGAATATTACTGCCGAACTGTCAGCCATAATAGTATTTGTTTTCTGGGGAACGGCTGAAATGGGAGATCTTGTACGTGGATCAATAAAGAGTATCCCAAAGATACAGTATGATTCGGCGTATGCTTTGGGGATGGGAAAATTTCAGGTATATTATTATATTATTTTCCCACAGACGATAAGAAGACTTCTTCCGCTTTCGATAAACCTTGTTACCAGAATGATAAAAACCACATCACTTGTGATGATGATAGGGATAGTTGAAGTCCTGAAGGTCGCACAGCAGATAATCGAGGCAAACAGAAGGTCATCTCCGAATGCGGCATTTGGAGTTTTTGCAGTAGTTTTTCTTTTATATTTTATAGTGTGCTGGCCGATAACAAGGCTTGCAACTTCGTTGGAAAAAAGGTGGGAATAGATTGAGCGAGCTGGTTAAAGTTGAGCATCTTCATAAAGAATTTGGAAAAAATGTAGTTTTAAAAGATATAAATCTTTCTGTAGAAAAGGGAGAGGTTGTAGTTATAATCGGACCGTCAGGCTGTGGAAAAAGCACCTTCCTGAGATGCCTTAATGGTCTGGAAGGAATAGAAGGCGGTATCGTATATGTAGACGGGCTTCCTGTGGAACCTGAGAGTAAAGACATATATAAGATAAGACAGAAGATAGGTATGGTATTCCAGTACTATGAACTGTTCCCTCACAAAACTGTAATTGAGAATATCATCCTTTCACCGATGAAAGTTCAGAAAAGAAACAGAGATGATGCTGTAAGGGAAGCAATAGAACTGCTTGATAAGGTCGGACTTGCAGATAAGAAAGATTATTATCCAAGGCAGCTTTCAGGCGGACAAAAACAGAGAGTGGCGATAGTAAGAGCACTTATAATGCATCCTGATGTCCTGCTTTTTGATGAGGTAACCGCTGCACTGGATCCCGAGATGGTTCATGAGGTTCTCCAGACTATGCTGGAACTTGCTAAAAACGGATCGACCATGATAATAGTCACGCATGAAATGGCTTTTGCAAAGGCAGTTGCGGACAGGATCGTATTTTTTGATCAGGGTGATATAGTTGAAGAAACGACTGATGTAAAGGGATTTTTTGAGGAACCCTCTACGGAGAGGGCAAAGAAGTTCTTAAAAACATTTGCATATGAATAAGTGATCAGTCCTGAATAAAACGTGACAAAAAAATATTTCAATGAAATTTGTGTCACAGCAATAAGCACCGTTTGTATAAATTACCAAACTTGCTGCTAAAACATTGAAAAAAATTGTGAAAATTTGTAGAATATTATTAAATAATTCGGAAAAGGCATTTCTGCTTGATTTAGAGCAGGATGCCTTTTGGTGTTTATTGGCGGAGTGATAAAAATTGGGAGGGAAAAATCATGTTTTGTCAGAATTGCGGAAGTCAGATACCGGATGGAGCTAATATCTGCCCAAATTGCGGAACTCCTGTAAAACAGGTTCCGGACAGTCAGCAGCAGGGCAGCATACAGCCACAGTATGGTCAGCAGCAGTTTAACCAGAATCAGTATAATCAGCCCCAGCAGTACAATCAGAATCAGTATAATCAGGGACAGTACGGTCAGCAGCAATACGGCCAGCCGCAGTACGGTCAGCAGCAATATGGTCAACAGTATGGAAATTACGGGCAGAAGCCGAAATCCAATATCGGAATAATTATCGGTATATTTGCCGGAATATGTCTGCTCTTCACTGTTATTGCAGCAGTTGTATTTTTTACGGTTATCAAGCCAAAACTGGACGAACTTAAGGAGGATACCGACTATACTATCACTAAGGAAGATGGTTCCAAAGGAGACTCGGATTTTGATGACGGGATAAGTACGGGAAAGAAGAATGACGATGCTGATGATGGCGGCAGCGGAAAGAAGAATGATAAATATGCCAATATGACAGCTGATGATTTTTCAACTTATGATACTCCTGTAGTTTCCGACTTTGATTATCTGACATCTGATCTTAAAAGTGAATTGAATGATAAGCTTGCTCTGGATATGGAGCTTTCGGATCTCGAATCCCTTGAAGGTGCCGAGCAGATAACGGATAATGAGCTTATAAAGGGCGGATGGAAAGCCATGACATTTATGGATGACCCTATAAGCGGATTCGGAAATAAGAATGTAAAAATGAACGTTTTCATCGGATATGACATCAGTGATGATAAGTGCGAAATGTCAATGAAAGGACTCGATGAGGGTTCTGTAAAGGATCTATATGATTCTCTGGGACAGATATATGGTGATGAACTTGCCGGCAGTCTGGGAACTTTTGAGAAGTTTCTTGAAGAGATCAAGGAACAGTATGAAGGAGCAGAACCTTATGCATCACCTTATATTTGGAAGAACGGCAGTCTTGAAGCCTATGAACATGAGGACGATGATGAACCGATGTACAGACTTATATTCTATACATTGAACGATGGAAGGCAGTATGGAATATGTGCAATGCCTAGTTCGAGTTATTCATATCCTATAGTACTTGTGAGACCTTGATCCATAAACCGCTTAAAACGGAGGGCTAAAGCATGTTTTGTGACAATTGTGGCAAACAGTTAGAAGATGGTTCCAAATTCTGTATTTATTGTGGCGCATCGCTTATTGATGATGAAGTTGAAATACCGGCAGCCCCGGTAAATCAGCCTACTCAGCCGCAGATGCCCCGGCCGGGGAATCAGATGCCGCAGACTCAGATGTCGGGACAGTATCCGGGCAGACCGCAGTCACCACCGCCGCCGACAAATATGGGCGGCTATAGTCAGCAGCCCCGTCAGGGAGGAAAAGGCCCGGTCATTATCATCGTTGCGATAATCGCGCTGCTTATGATCATTGGCATTGTTGTTGCTGCTATATTTGTAGTTCCTAAGTTTCTGAAAAAGGGTGATCCGGATTCTTCAACAGAGGCAACTGTATCGACGGAAACCTCCGAGAGTACTGAGATTTCCAAAGAAACGGAAGAGACTGAGAAAGAAAAGATAAAACCCGGAAAGAAAGACGATATCAAAAAGGATGAAGGCTCGACCGAGGATGAACCGAAGGAAGATCCAAGGGAAAAACCTACAGACGAAGCTGAAAATAATTTTGATAACAAAGATATAAATAATCTTTCCGACAGTGAAGCTCAGGAACTTGCTGATTATTATTCGACGGAAGAGAAACCGAATATAGACTCTTTCAACTGGTTCATGGATAATTATCTGCAAAAATATAATAATGTCGCTGCAGGAAACGGCAGCTCTGCAGATGTCAGGGAAGACATTATGCAGGGAGGAACAGAGATAACCAATCCGAAGCTTCTGAACGGAGGCTGGCAGATGCTTTCCGCATGGTCTCCCACAGATCCGTCTGAACTTTGTTATTATTTCCAGAATGTGACAATTAAGACTTCCGGCGGAAATATCACATTAGTGGTTCAGAATGACTTTATGTATACACCGAGTGATTCCGGCACTTATGATATGTCAGCTGAAGGCAAGACAAATTATTCGGGAGAATGGTCAGACGATATAACAAATCTCAGATCATCGAGCGGAACTATAGATCTGGCATATTTCTGGCAAAAAGACGGATGCCAGTTTGGAATGGGCGAAGGTATGCTGCCTGACGGAACAGAAGGATATATAGTATTCCAGAGACCGCAGGGAATGAGTTATTCGCAGACTTCATCGGGCGGAGATAGCGGTGATTATGCCGGCTTTACGATGAACGAAGTAATATGGATGGCGCGTAAATACAGCGGTGCACCTGCTGTTGAGATAACAGAAGATACCTCAACGGAACTTGTGATTCACTGCTTTGAGGAAATTGATGACGGCGGAGGACAGTCGCATACCGCAACGACAGACTGGCTTTATCTTGATCCGAAGACCCTTACGGGTGAAAATTTCTCGGGTGAAAAAGTTGACTTAAAGAAATATAAATAGTCAGCTTAACTCATAAGAACTTCATCGGGATATTGGAAATAAAATAGAGTATTGTTCCTATTCCCCAGACGATCAGAAAATTGATCAAAAATGAACGGGGAAAAGGAATGCTTAGCGATATCATATATCCTATATATCCGGAACAGAAGGATTGAACAAGATAAAGAGGAAGCGCCATTCCTCCGACATATTTAATGACAGCTTTCAAAGGCTTTCTGACTGAGAAAAAGTCGGAAAGTCTTTCATTATTGCGCTGACCGATGATCAGGAGACTTGCCCCTGCGATCAGTACACAGAGATCGGAAAGAATGTTTGTCAGGTATTTTATATTGAAAGACTTTGTGATAAAAAATCCAAGCAGAACGAAGATTATAAAAATATCTTTACCGGACTGTTCACTTTTATCGATATTTTTCTTTACCATATAGCCCATTATCATTGCGATAAGCCCTATGATATAGAGTCTTTCAAGTCTTTCCGAGAAAATGACAAAGAGAACAAAAAGAGCAGTCTCAATTATAAAAAGAACCTTTTCGTTTGCTGTTTTGGCTAAAATAAAAAGAATAATGTAATACAAAAGGATCGCCGACACGAACCAGTAGAGGGTAGGGTAGATGAACACGGTAATTATCTGCGACATATCAGCAAATGAATAAAAACCCATAAAGTATGAGCCGGTATATGCAATTGCAGTTATCGGTAAAATTCTTATAAGCCGCTTAAAATACCATTTCGGAAAACCTTTCCAATCTGTCCGGTCTATTGATCCGGCAAGGGCAAAACCGCTTACCATGAAGAAGAAATTGTTGCCCATATCCTGCCCAAGAAGAGTCAGGAATTTCCAGTTATCGGGCAGGATCGTATTGCAGTGATAGAGAAATATCATTATACAGGCTGCTGCTTTTATAATATCTATAATGGGAAAATATGAGTTATTTTTTTCGTTTGACTGCATTGCTGTTTTAATTTTTATTCCTCTCATTCATTTTCTCTATCGGATTAAACATATGGTATTAAACGTATTTAACGGCTATTATTTCAGTACCTTGGAAAACTCAAGTGCCTTGCCCATGTCGCCCTCAACCTTTAATTTACCGGTTGTAAAAGCCAGAACAGGATCAAGCTTGCCGTCCATCATCTTGCTGAAATCATCCGATTTCATGGAGATAGCACAGTTCCTGTCATTGTACTCATAAGGTTCAACTGAGACTTTGTGATCCTTTACCTCAACGTAGAAGACACCCGGATCAAAATCGGTAAGATTTATCTGAACCGCAAGAAAATCAACACCTGATACATCTGTCTCAGCTGCCATCTTTCTAACTTTGGATAATACATTTTCAAATTTCATTGCTGCACCTCATTTCTTAGTAAGAATTTTTCGGAAAACCTTATTTATTATAACATAATTATATGCGGAATACGCTAATAACAGTTATAAGAAAAAAGCTGAAGAAGGGAATATAAAATGCTATAATGGAAACAAGTATTTTGAGAAAAAGAAAAAAGGCAGCTTAAGACTGCCTTTCTAACGTCTTCTCCGGCTGTTGCCCTGTGTCAGTAATATCAGACGGAGCAGCTGAAGTACTGAAGAAAAAAGTGCGGCAACATAAGTCAGTGCTGCGGCATGAAGAACTTTGGAAGCACCGTCCAACTCACTGCCCATCAGGAAATTTCTTTCTTTAATTATTCTAAGGGCTCTTCTTGATGCATCGAATTCAACAGGAAGAGTTATCAGCTGAAAGAGAACGACAAATGTAAAAAGAAATACACCTGCGCGGGCCAGTCCGGTATATCCGAGGATAAGACCGAGAAATATAAGCGGCCATGACAATTTGGACCCGATATTAGCGACAGGAACTGACAGTGAACGTAATTTCACCGGGAAATATCCGGTGTCATGCTGAATTGCATGCCCGCATTCGTGTGCGGCAACGCCTAATGCTGCAACGGATGTCGATCCGTAGACACTGTCGGAAAGTCGCAGGACTTTTTCATTCGGAGAATAGTGATCTGTTAAATGTCCCCTTATTCTTTCAATACGGACATCAAATATTCCGGAGCTTTTCAAAATAGCGGAAGCGCAATCTTCTGCGGTCATTCCCCTGCTGTTTGGCTGGCTGCTGAATTTACGAAATGTATTTGTTACGTTCATTGATGCAAATGCGCTTATTACCGCACCGATCAGTACTAGAATATATGTAGGATCCCAATACATATTTTAGTCCTCCTCTATAATATTTTAGGTTATCCCTAATTTCATATTTTATATAAAATCAAACAGAATGACAAGTTGAACGAGGTATCTATGAGAGTAGAACGGAAAACAGAAGTTAAAAGCAGTGCGCTGAGGCTTTTCATTGTAATACTGTCATTGGTCTTTCAGATTTACTGGTTGTGGACTATCATTGACGATCTGTATGCCCGCGGGGCATGGGTAAAATTCGTTTACCTGATATTAACAGTGATCATAGCACTGGCGATATACGGCAGAAAAATGAATGCATCATATAAACTGCCGTGGATCATGTTTGTACTCGCCGTTCCGCCAATGGGAATGATCATGTATCTGGCATTTGGCAGGAAAGGTGCCCTGCATTCACAGCAAAGGAAATACAGAGCAATCGATGATATAGCGAAAAGCAGTTATCCCGATAACGATGAGGTTATAGAAGAGATAGCGGACAGGGATATATATGTTGCAAATTCTGTAAAATACATCAGAAACGCCGGCGGATTTCCAATATATAAAAATACTGCAGTTAACTATTATGATGATGGTGCCCGCGGCATGCTTGAACAGGTTGAGGAACTGAAGAAAGCCGAGAAGTTTATTTTTATAGAATACCATACTATAGAGGATAAGCTTGCATTTGAACCGATAAAAAAGGTACTGTTTGAGAAAGCGAAAGCGGGTGTTGAGGTCAGGCTTATTTATGATGATGTTGGAAGCATCATGTTTGTGAACAGGGGCTTTAATCGTGAATTTGAAGATAACGGTGTGAACATAAGGACATTCAACCCGATCTCACCCATCATTCATGTCTTTATGAACTATCGTGATCACAGAAAAATAATGGTTGTTGATGGGAAAGTTGGTTTTGTCAGCGGATATAATCTTGCTGATGAATATGCTCATATAACGGAGCCTTATGGATTTTGGAAAGATACCGCTGTGAAGCTCAGGGGTGAAGCAGTTCAGAGTCTGACACGCATTTTCCTTGAAATGTGGAATTATATAAAAGCGACAGATGACGCAGAGACTGAGGAAAAATATCTGACCGGATATTCGGAGAAGGAGTTTTCTGACGGATATGTCATGCCTTATGCAGACGGGCCTCTGATGGATGAGAATCTGGCTGAGGGTGTATATATGAACATGCTGAGGACTGCTAAAGATTACTGTTATTTTGTAACTCCTTACCTTATCATAACGGATGAACTGTCGAGAGAATTTACCGATGCAGCAAAAAGAGGTGTTGATGTAAGGATAATCACACCCGGAATTCCGGATAAGGTTATTGTATATGCCGAAACAAGGTCATACTATGCACAGCTTGTCAGGGGCGGGGTAAAGATTTATGAGTATACGCCCGGATTTGTCCATGCCAAAATGGCAGTAGCAGACGGGATACAGGCTGTTGTCGGAACAATAAATCTGGATTTCCGTAGTCTGTATCTTCATTTTGAGAATGCTGTCTATATTTACGATAATAAAGCCGTAAAAGATATCGACAGGGATTTCAGGAAGATGTTTGAAGAAAGCCGTGAGGTCAGTGAAAAATACAAGACACACAGAAATATTCTGCCAAGAATAGGCCAGTGTTTGCTCAGACTGGCCGCACCATTGCTGTAGAATAAAACATGTTCTGAAATTAAAACATAAAATATGTAATTTTTTTGCGGCCTGATCCGATATAACTACTGAAGACTTGCAGATAAGGGATTCACGACGGGTGCGGGAGGACGGTTTTATGCTGGATGCAGGAATGGATACTCTTATAAAAAATTACAATGGAAATTTCGGTTCTTTTCTGGACGATTATAAAGAGGCGAATAAGTTAACAGCCAAGGGATTAAAAGACTCTAAGGACTGGCGCAGTATGTCGGACGAGGAGTGGAAGAAAACACTTGAAAGTTTTGATAAGTACGTTGAAAAATGGCAGGAGGAGATGGATAAAAAGCTGGAAAAACAAAGGGAAGCCGGCGAAAAGGCAGCTTTGAAGGCACCTCCGGGAATGAGGTCTATAGCCGCATCACAGGCTATGCTTGCTGTTGCAGCATCGGGATTTTATGTAGGGAATTTTGCAGAAAACGATACAGAGCCTGTAACTGAGGAAGAATAGAAAAGTTTTATCAGAGAAATGTGCTATACTCATAACAAACGTGCTAAAATGTTTGTTATGAGTATTTTTATGTTTAGGGAGTTCTTTTTGTCGCCGGATGCCAAATCGTAAGATTTGAGCAACGGCGTTGCAAAAACGGACATCCGACGTCATTTTGTCAGAAATAAAACTATGTTTT
>CAJORC010000170.1 GCA_905236615.1 uncultured Lachnospiraceae bacterium | reverse complement strand
CTATCCGCGCGCGTCGCATCATACGCACAAAGTGCGTTTTTTAATTCATAGGGGATTGCAACGCAATTTCCTATGAATTAAAAAAAGCTATAACAGCTCATCTACTGAACTATTATAGCTTTCAAATCCATTTTACTCAATCAGTCGTTAATAATATTCTGTTTCTTTTCGAAATGTCGCGAAACCATCTTCAGGAAGAAGTAACCAACAACTGCTCCAAGCGTATTCATGATTATATCATCAAGTTCAAAATTTCCAAGACCTGTAACAAACTGTATACTTTCGATGACCATGCTCATCACAAAACCGGTAAACAGTCCGAAATAAGGCTTTTTGAAAAGATCAAATCCCAACGGGAGCAGAAATCCAAGCGGAAGCGTCAGTACAAAGTTCTCTGCAAGATGTATCAGAGTAAGCTGCGGAAAATAATATGACATCTGAAAGAAGGTCAGGTTCATATTATTTTCAAACTGTCCGAAATTTCTGTTAAACAATGTCAGATTAAGAACAAAGTATAAATACATAGTAAGTGCAAAAAGCCATGCACATTTGGCAGCCTTCCTCTTTGCAAGCGCATAGATTCCCGGCATAAATGCCGTGCCGACCGCAACCGCACCTACTCCGTAGTTTTCAATAGTTGCGTAGATGTCACTAAAAACCCTGGTTAAAACATAATCCATAAAAATCCCTCATAAATAAACATTCATACTTTAAGACATTGATTACAATAATCGAATTATAAAATCTAATTCATAAATTAATGTTAACTCTCTGTGATTATTCTGTGTCTTCAAAACAGAATGTTCATTAACTGAATGCTCGTGTCACTATGACACCGAGATAATACATTATACACAAGTAGAAGAATTTTAACATACTATGTATACTTTGTCTATATTTTTTACAAAAATATTACATTTTCCCTTAAAGTTTTTCGATTTCGTCCATCCAGAGGGAAGCTGACGCATCTGAAGGCATTCTCAGATCGCCTCTCGGAGAAACAGCGATCGTTCCGACTTTCGGTCCGTCAGGAAGACATGAACGCTTGAAATGCTGGCTGAAAAATCTTCTGAAAAATGTTTTCAGCCATTTCTTTATAATATCCTCTGTATATATTCCTTCAAATGTCACCAGTGCAAGCCTGTATATTTTTGAAGGTCTGAAACCGAATCTCAAGAGATAATAGAGGAAGAAATCATGAAGTTCATAAGGTCCAACAATGTCTTCCGTCTCCTGCGCGATCTTTCCGTCTTTGGGAGGAAGAAGCTCAGGACTGACCGGCGTATCAAGAACATCATACAAAACCTTCGCAAGTTTATCATCTCCGCAGCTGTCCGCATAAAAACGCACCAGATGACGAACAAGTGTCTTGGGAATACCTGAGTTTACGCCGTACATTGACATATGATCCCCGTTATAGGTTGCCCATCCAAGTGCAAGTTCGGACATATCTCCGGTTCCTACGACGATACCTCCGTTCTGGTTGGCGATATCCATGAGTATCTGTGTTCTCTCGCGGGCCTGACAGTTCTCATAAGTTACATCATGTACATTCTCATCATGCCCTATATCTTCAAAATGCTGTCTGACTGATTTTACGATGCTTATCTCCCTGAGTTCCGCTCCCAGCGCTTTCACCATTTCAACAGCGTTTCCGTAAGTCCTGTCAGTTGTGCCGAAACCGGGCATTGTAACGGCAGTTATGCCCTTTCTGTCAAGACCAAGGCTGTCAAATGCTCTTGCTGTAACAAGAAGTGCCAGCGTCGAATCAAGTCCTCCTGAAATACCTATCACGGCATTTTTTGCATTGATATGTTCAAGCCTCTTCTTCAATCCCATTGCCTGAATTGAGAATATTTCCTCACATCTTTTTACTCTCTTGCTTTCATCATCAGGCACAAAAGGAAATCTGTCCGGTCTGTTTATAAGCTCAGTTTCAACGGATTCAAGCGAAAACTCTATTAGCAGATAATCATCTTCAAAAGTCTCGAAAGTATTCATCCGGCGGCGTTCAGCAGTAAGTCTCTCGATATCGATAACCGCATAATTTATATCATTTTCAAAAAGTTTTGATTCAGCAAGAACAGCTCCGTTCTGCGCAATTATGTTGTGTCCTCCGAATACCAGATCCTGACTGGACTCACCCTCACCCGCAGAAGCATAAACATAAGCCGACACAAGCCTTGCCGACAATGCGCTTATCATCAGTCTCCTGAAATCATCTTTGCCGACCACTTCATCACTTGCAGAAAGATTTACGATAAGGTTTGCACCGTTCTTTGCAGCGTTCATTGAAGGTGTTTCCACAACCCATGCATCTTCGCATATCTCCGCACCTACGATAAATCCGGCGGGTTCCGAACTGTTTTCAAAAAGGATCTTTATTCCAAAAGGTATCTCCTCACCGAAGAAATCAACGAAAACCGCATCTTCGTTTCCGCTCGTAAAATATCTTGTCTCGTAAAATTCCGAATAGTTAGGGAGATATTTCTTGGGAATTATTCCCAGCAGCTCTCCTCTGTGAACTGCAGCCGCAGTATTATAGAGTTTTCCGTTACGCTCATAGGGAAGACCCACAAATATCAGTGCGTCATAATCTTTTGAAAAATCTACGATTTCCTTAAGACTCTCTTTGCAGCGCTTTATGAGGATCTTCTGTAAAAAAAGATCATTACAGGTGTATCCTGATATAGAGAGTTCGGGAAAAACTATGACTTTTGCGCCGTTTGAAGCTGTTTCTTTAATAAGTTTTTCTATCTGCCCGGTGTTATATACCGGATCTGCGACTTTTATCTTCGGAGTAACCGCTGCAACTTTAACAAATCCGTCTTTCATATTCCCGCTCCTTTTTTCAGACCTTATTTTTCTGCTGTGCTGCCTGTAAAAGCGCGCTCAGTTCCTCAGGTGAAAAATTATATGCCTTTCCACAGAAATGACACTTTACTTCGATTTCTTTCCCGTCATCGATCATGCTCTGCAGTTCTTTTTCTCCTGTACTGATAAGAACCTTTGAAACCTTGCTTACACTGCAGTCACAGTTAAAGCCCACGCTCTGTCTCTCATAAACTTCAGGTTCCATTCCCTCCAGAAGCATTTTTATGATGTCCTCTGCGCTCTTTCCTTCGGCAAGGATATCCGTGACCGAGTTTATCTTTTTTAAGTTTTCCTCTAATTTTGAAATGACATCTTCACCGGCATCTGGCATGAGCTGGACGATAAATCCTCCTGCTTCCGAAACGGTATTGTCTTTTGTCATGAGTACGCCAAGTCCAACAGAAGAAGGAACCTGTTCGCTGGATGCAAAGTAATAAGTAAGGTCTTCGGCTATCTCGCCGCTTACCAGCTCTACGTTTCCGACATAAGGATCTTTCAGCCCCAGATCTTTTATTACCTGTAGATTTCCATGTCCTACAGCAAGACCTACATCGAGTTTATGGTCGCTTTTTCTTGCTCCTATAAGTACCTGCGGCTCAAGTGCGAATCCTTTCACATTTCCTCTTGCATCGGCTGTTACGGTAAGTCCTTCTATCGGGCCTTCCGATCTTATCTGAATCGTTATTATATCGTCTCCCTTGAGCATTGCCCCCATCATGGCGCCTGCTGTCAGAAGTCTTCCCAGAGCCGCAGTAACAACCGGGCTTGTATTATGTGCTTTTCTTGCTTCTTCAACGGTGTCTTTTGTAACTGCGGCAAATGCTCTTACTCTTCCGCTTGCACCGGTTCCTCTTACCAAATAATCGCTCATAACTCTTGATTCCTTTCTTTATCTATTTGTATGACGCTGCAGATAATGAACAATCCAATGAGGGACGCTCTCGCTGAAAGTACGAAAAAAGCTGCAAGTCATATAACCTGCAGCTTTGATGTCTAATGAAGTGCGTGCGACAGGATTCGAACCCACGACCTTCTGGTCCGTAGCCAGACGCTCTATCCAGCTGAGCTACGCACGCACGTTATGT
>CAJORC010000169.1 GCA_905236615.1 uncultured Lachnospiraceae bacterium | reverse complement strand
GGTCTTTACTCTTGATCCCCACAAATTTTATCCTGTTTTCATAACTGCTCCTGTCCAGCGGTCTTTCCGAAGCGACCACCCTTCCTACCAGAGAGTAACTTCTGACATTATCGTCAAGCTCCAGATTAAACTTAAACAGGATAAGTGAGCCCACTTCATAACGGCTGCTTGATATAAATCGTGCTCCTCCGCCGCTTATATCGACTATTACTCCATCATCAAGAAGCATATCCGTATCTATAAATTCAACCTCATGAGCCGTGATCTGTCTTTCCTCGTCCTGACTCAGATTTCTTGCCTTCATGTCCAGAACGCAGTTAAAACGATAGTACTCTCTTCTCTGGAATTTTCTCAGGTTTGTGGTCAGCGCCATCTCAAGAATATAAACATTGCTCGTTTTATATCTGTCCCTTACACGCGCATAGCACTGAAAAAGTCCCTTCATCGTATAAAAACACAAATCAAAATCTTCCCCTACCGGAAGAAGTACGAGTTTTGTTTTCTCAGTCGGCATCTCGATGCTTACCACATCATCGCTCAAAAGGTCATATACCCTTGTGCGGTATGTACGGTTAACATCATAATATTCATCTGCCGAACTATCCAGATGTGTGAGGACGGTATTCGGATGTAAGGCCTTCACCTCGACCCTGTCCCCGGGAGTAATGTAGTCAGAAAGCATAAATTATCTCCTATTTCTTATACTTTTCCCTGTATCCGTGCGAAGAAAGCACTCATTCCACGTCTGTATATCCTGTCTTTATGAGGAATCTCCATAAGCGTATCCGCAATGTCCTTAAATGCCCCGGCCGATTTCGAATTAGGATAAGTCATCGAAACGGGACTCTGCTGCATAACCGCCTGAACGAGCGCATTGTCCTCCGGGATTATTCCGAGAAGACTCATCGGGATATCAAGATACTGTGTAACTACCGTGCTAAGCTTCTTGTAAAGCTGGTTACCCTCATCCGTGCTTTCAACCTTGTTCGCTATGACCCTTAGCGTAAGTGCGTCTTTATTAAATCTTACATTAGTCTTAAGCGCCTTTAAAAGCGAGTAAGAATCGGTTATGGAAGTAGGTTCCGGAGTCGTGATAAGTATTATCTCCTCGGAAGCCAGCAGAAACTGCACAACATTTTCTGAAATCCCCGCACCGGTATCTATTATTATGATATCGGCAAGTTCGTCCAGTTTCGATATATTTCTTATCAGAAAATTTACCGAATCCGCATTTAAATTGTTCATGCCTATCACTCCGGAACCGCCAGAGATAAAACCTATATCCATGGGGCCGTAAGTGATTACATCTTTTATATCCTTGCCTCTGTATATAACATCAGCCAGTGAGAATTTCGGTATTGCACCGAACATTACCTCTATATTCGCAAGACCAAAGTCAGCATCAAAAATCACTACACGTTTTCCAATTTTCCTGAACTGAACCGCAAGATTTATGGAAACATTTGATTTACCTACTCCTCCCTTACCGGAAGTAACGGTAAATACCCTTGCAGCGCTGAGCTTCTGATTATCTGCGACTTGGCTCTTTTTAATTATATTTCTTAATTTTTCAGCCTGATCCAAATCTGTTCCCTCCGTGCCTGTCAAAATAAAACTCTCTCAAATCCTCAGCTAAAGTTCAGCTTTTGTTCTCCAAAAGTGACCGTACGATTTTCTGAGCGTTAAATTCGCTTATGTCGTCGGGAACATCCTGCCCATTGGTTATATATGAGACGTCCGCACCTGTATAAAGCTTTAAATTAAGCATATTTCCAAGTGCCGTTGTTTCATCCAGTTTTGTAAATATCAGCCTGTAATTATCTGCATAAGAATACTTGTCAACGATATTTATCAGGTCACGGTATTTCGTTGTTACCGAAAGCACCAGATATACCTGTACATTGAAGTCTTCCATTGCCATGTCTATGAACTGCCTCTGGCTCTCTATCTGCTCATCGTTTTTCGGCGAATGTCCTGCCGTATCAACCAATATATAGTCATAATCAACGAATTCATCGAGAGCACTGTCAAGATCGTCAAGTTCATAAATGATCCTGAAAGGTACATTCAGGATATCAGCATAAGTCCTGAGCTGCTCGGCAGCCTTTACCCTGTAGGTATCGGTCGTAAGCAGAGCCACTCTTGCCCTGTCACTCACGCAGAATTTTGAAGCGATCTTGGCAATCGTAGTAGTTTTTCCGACACCGGTCGGTCCTATAAAAAATACTACTTCGGGCCCGTTTCCGGTCTTTTCTATCGTTCTTGTCTCCCCGAATTTAAGGACAAGCTTCTGATATATGCTTGACAGCATAAAGTCTATACTGACGCCCGGCTTCTTTAATTTCTCAACTTCGTCAGCCAATGCACGCGCATATTTTCCGCTGACTTCGTTATCCTCCAGCGTATCGCAGATTAGCGTAAGAAATCTCTCCACCTCGTCCTTCTCCTTCTTTTCCTCTCCTTCAGCTTTCCCGGCTTCTTCTTCCGCGTCTTCACCCTTCTGCTTCATCTGTTTTTCTATGAGGCTCTGCAGGCTTTCAAGCTTATTCTCAATAGCACTGTCTTCTTTTTCTTCAGTATCTTCCTGCACGGGTTCTGTTTCGCGCTTTTTCTGGACCGCTTTAAGACTGGGCGGAAGATTCAGCGGATTGTCATTTGCCACTACAGTATCCGACATTTCCTCTATTGCCGCAGTCACTTCCACCTGAGGTTTTGAAAAAAGTCCGGCTATACCTTTCTTCTTAATGTCCCTCACGTTCATGACCACCGCTTTTTCTCCCAGTGCTTTTTTTGCGGCAGCGGTTGCCTCTTCCT
>CAJORC010000168.1 GCA_905236615.1 uncultured Lachnospiraceae bacterium | reverse complement strand
GGTTGATTTTATCGCGTCCACACGATAATATAGACATATAATATCGTTTAAATATGATAGATGGAGGCCGCTATGAATCACAGTATCTTGAAGCAGGTTATTTTAGAGCAGATTGAGCTAATACAAAATGCTGAAATCATAGGTCGTGACTATGATTTCGAAAAAAATGTCAATTATATTTTGGTAGGACTTAGAAGAGCTGGAAAATCGACTCTTTTATATAAGATTGTCAGAGAACTTGTTGAAGCAGGGTGTGACTGGTCTCAGATAGTTTATGTAAATTTCGAGGATGACAGGCTTTTGGGGTTCTCTAAGGATGACTTTAATGACATAGTCGAGACTGCCTATGAGCTTACAGATGCCAAAGAAATATACTATTTCTTCGATGAGATCCAGATTATAGATGGATGGGAACATTTTGCCAGGAGAATGGCAGATCAGAAAAAACATGTGTATATAACCGGAAGTAACGCGAAAATGCTTAGCTCTGAGATGGAAAAAGTTCTTGGAGGCAGATATCTGTCCAAAATGATTATGCCTTTTTCTCTTAGCGAGTCTCTTGATTACAAGGAGATAGCACATGATGATAAGGCACTTTTGACGACCTCTAAAGTTGCAAAGGTTCGCAGAGGATGCCAGGAGTATATTTCGAGTGGCGGTTTTCCTGAAGCACAGCTTTTATCATACAAAAGAGAATATATTAAGAGCGTCTATGAGAAGGTTCTCCTTGGCGACATTATAGAACGCGAAAAAGTTAATAATAAGATGGCACTCAGACTTATGATAAAGAAATTAGCCGAGACAGTAATGCATGAGATTTCTTTCAATACATTGGCGGGAAACGTAAAGGCAACCGGAATCAAGACATCAACAGACTCCATGATTGATTATGCTTCTTACGCAGAAAATGCATATCTTCTGTTTAGAAACAAGAATTATGTCTCTAAGTTTGCAGAAAAAGAGAGCACTCCAAGATTCTATTTTTACGATAATGGCCTTTTGTCATTGTTCCTGATAGACAAACCATCTGCGCTTTTGGAGAATGCAGTAGCAGTGTATTTAAAGCGTAGGTTTGGTGAAGAGGTTTACTATTTCAAATCCTCGCAAACAGGAATAGATGTTGATTTCTACCTTCCCGAAGAAAACTGTGCTATTCAGGTTGCATATAGTTTGGAGACTGCAGAAGAAAGAGAAACTAAAAGCCTCATATCTTTTGCTGAAAAGACAGCAGGGATACAACGCCTTATTATAGTGACCAATGAGGAGGAACGAACAATTACTAAAGATAACCATACAATTGAAGTAGTGCCCGTTTACAAATTTTTACTGGGTAAAACGGATGTAACATAATCTCGTTTATTAAATGAACTAAGTCGAGAGAGAGCCTTAATCAGGAACTTATTGCTCGGGAAAACTCTGCGCTGACGGTTCAGCTTCCTATATTGTCGCGTTCAGAGATTCAATGGAATTCATAGTACTACAAATTCAATATAGTCTGTAAACTCAAGCTTCAGAAAAGTTACAAAGAAAGGATGATTTTCTGGCGAATATGAAGTCCTCAAGGACATCCTTCAAAGAATTTTTACATGATTTTGTATTACTCTTTTCATCGTTTCATCAGTAACTCCCAGATACCGCCTCGTTATGTCAGGTGATGAATGCTGAAAGAACTGCATTACAAGAATAATATCGTGTCCGCTCTCCTCGTAGATCTTCATTCCACAGTATTTTCGGAAACTATGTGTCGAAACGTTCTCTAATCCCAAGTAATATGTAACTTTTTGCAGATACTTCTGGACATTTCTTTCCTTGATCGGGAAAATGTATTCTGTCGGTGCTATGTTGTTGCTTTCTATATACTCTTTCAGGTGCCCGTAATATTCCTCATTAACATTGAATCTCCTCTTCTTTCGTGTTTTCTTTTCCACGATATCAATACAGTGCTCTCCGTTAGAAAGGATAAAGCTTGAAGGCTTTAACAATAAGATATCCTCGATTCTGAGTCCCAGATTAGCCTCGGCCAATAGCGCTTCTGCTATCCTGGGATTTTTTCTGAACTGTCTGGAACCGCCTATCTTCATTACACTTATTATCTCTTCCAATTGCTCATCAGTGATTGGAACTGTTGTATACATTCCCATTTTTGCTCTCCCATCCTAATTTAAAGTTCATTTTTTAACGATTTTTTCTATTTCTCAAAAATTCTGTTTTTAGTCGAATTAATATCCCTATAACGATTTTATCACGTTTTCTGGCATTTTACGATACGCATATTATATCAATATGCGTACTTAATAATGTGTTGCATTGTGTTATATGTGTTTGTGTTGCAACACATATTGATAGAATCAACAAAAAATAGTAAAATTAAGGTGTTTTTCAAGAGGATTTTATATTTCAGATACGGAGGACGAAGGTATGCTCACAAGAGAAGAAGAACAAGCAGTTGTCAAAGAAGCCGGAGAACCCATGAAGGCAAGGTCTTTCAGACTTACAGAAGCAACAACAGAAGCTTTTAAACAGATTTCAGAAACATTAGGTGAAAATCAGCAGCATACAATGGAAGTCCTGATCGAAGCATATAAGTCACAGTATGATAAATCCTGCCTTAAAGAAGCCGGAAAATACGATGATTTTGAAAAATATCTGTCTGTAATCCGTAATATGTTTATGGATGTTTTAAGGGCAAATGAAGATGCTATGGTTCTGGCAAGGAACGATGTCGCTGCACAGCTTGAATCAAAGGACAATATAATAATGGAACTTCAGACGGAATTGGAAAAGGCAAGGAAAGCCGAAACCGATGCCCAGAATGTTATAAAGCCTTTGAAAGATGAGAATTCAGCCTTAAAAGACAGGTTGGAAAAAGAGAAGAAGGAGTATGAAGACAAACTGTCAGTTGCATCTGAAACAGAAACAGAACTCAGAAATACAGTTGATTCCCTGAAAAAAGAGCTTGAAGATGTCAGGGAACGAGAGAAAAAGACTGATAAGGCATATAAAGATTGTGTTGATAACACGCTTAGACTCCAGAAAGAACTTGATTATTCAAAAGACCAGGAAAAGCCACTGAAGGAAAATATTTCCAAAGTTGTTTCAGAAAACCGCCTATTAGTAAAGGAAAATGAGACACTTTCCAAACAAAACGATAGCTTGAGCAGCGAAATTGAGTCACTAAAATCCTCCCGTGCTAATGAAATCGAGCTTGTAATGTCACAGGCAGAACTCAAGGCTAAGAACGAAGCTTTCGAGGCTTTGAGGGAGAAACAAATGGAACTGGATGCTATCAAGGATAAATATCTCGCTCTCCTTGAAGAAAATGCTATTGCACGAAACAACAATAAGAGCGCAAATTAATACGATGGTCACTTTTATGACCATACCGGCCGAACGTCATGGCTTCTTCAAGATGATGTATAAGACGGTCACAGCACATTCTTCCATGTCCTTGGAGAAGTTTTCGGCAGCTCTTCTATTGGTCAGTTTTCAATTCCAATGCAAATATTTATGCCTCTTATGCCTTCTTTCCGGGCTAGGTACCATAAAGCGGCTGACAGTGACGGATTATCCTCTACCTGATGAAATGTGTCGACTGCCTTTCTTCCTTTTCCGGCAGGCCGTATTTTTCCTTGCCAAGTGCAATACTCTTCATAAGAAAAGTCATGTTACGGGCAAGTACTCTCATCGTCTGAAGTCCCTCTGAATCCTGCTCTGCCTGCCCCGGAACCATTCCATGTATGCTGTTCCAATACTGACTGGATGCAACAGGCATGCCACAGATAGTAAAGTACTTATTCAGCTCATCAAAAGTGGCTGACAAACCACCGCGTCTTGCACATACTACGCTGGCTCCTACCTTCATGCTCTTATCGAAATGTGTACTGTAGAACAGCCTGTCCAGGCAGGCGATCAGTGTGGCATTTGCCGATGCATAATAAACAGGAGAGGCAACCACCAGTCCGTCTGAGGCCTCAAATTTAGGCGCCAGTTCATTTACCACATCATCAAACACACACTGTCCCTTTTTAGAACAGGTACCGCAGGCGATACATCCTCTCACATCTTTGTTCCCAATCTGGACTACCTCTGTTTCCACCCCTTCTTTTTCAAAAATCTTTAACATCTCGTTAACTGCAATTGTCGTGTTCCCATTCACCCTGGGGCTTCCATTAATTATAAGTACTTTCATTCCGATTCTCCTTGTCAAAATAAATATTTTACCTGATGCTTAGTTATAGTTCCTTATAGTACGGACAAATATTATCATAATGTCCGTCTTTTATACGAAAACTTCCGGGAATGGTACCCAGCTGATCTCCTATATGCGTTCCTCTTGCCTTAGAAGTTACAGCATAGCTGGCGTTGCAGATATGTCCGCACCTTCCGACAATACACTGATCATTCGGATTTTGATGCAGATCAAAAATATGCATCTGATCCGTTTCTGATACAGCCTGATATACATCATATAAAGGAAGCTGTTCCGGATTGATTGTCAGTTGAAATCCGCTGACTCCCCTCTTGCTTCCTATTATCCCTTTTTTCTTCAGGAGGCCTGTCACCTTGCGGATATAGCTGGCATTTGTTCCTACACTTGCTGCAATTTCTTCCGATGTCATCGGCGTTTCGGCTTCTGAGATTAAGATCAGCATATGTATTGCAGAAGAAAACCTCGTATCCATTATACTATCCTTTCATACGATGTAATATAATAAACATTATCCGGCACATTGATCTGCGGATCTTTAAATAAAAATTTTCCGGAGAAACCGCTCTCCGCCATCACCAGATCGAAATGGCAAAGGGCGATACCGACATCTACTTTCTGGATATCGCCTAAAGCAGTGTCTTTAGCACTACGGCTTAATGACGCCGCAAGCATAACTGTACCAATTCCTAAAGACCGGGCAAATAAACATGCTTTTTCAAAGCTGTATCC
>CAJORC010000167.1 GCA_905236615.1 uncultured Lachnospiraceae bacterium | reverse complement strand
ACCTATATTCTTATGAACGGGCTGAAGATCGCGGGTGCTGAAGTGGACGAGAAAATTCCCCATCGTGTAAAGGATGGCTATGGATTAAATGAGAATCTTATCCACTCGGCTTATGCTGACGGGGTTGATACGATAATCACCTGTGATAACGGAATTGCAGCTGTTAACGAGATAAGACTTGCGAAGAAACTTGGGATGACGGTGCTTGTAACGGATCATCATCAGGTTCCTTTCGAGGAAACGGAGAGCGGAAAAAGGGAAATACTTGTCGATGCATTGGCTATAGTCGATCCGCACAGGGCGGGCGATGATTATCCCTATAAGAGTATATGCGGAGCAGTAGTAGCATGGAAATTAATAGTAAGTCTTTTTGAACTCATGGATATTCCGAGAGAAAAGGCTGATAAATTCTTTGAAGTTGCGGCCTTTGCGACCATCGGAGATGTAATGCCGCTTTCGGGCGAAAACAGGATAATAGTAAAAAATGGCTTAAAAAGGCTTGAAGAGACGGATAATACCGGATTAAAGGCTCTTATAGCAATTAATGAGCTTGAAGGAAAAACGCTTTCTCCTTATCATGTTGGTTTTATATTAGGACCATGTATGAATGCCGCGGGCAGGCTTGAAAGTGCGGAAGATGCGTTGAAACTCCTTAATTCTTCTGATGAAGATACAGCACATGATTTCGCGGTTCTGCTGAAGGAACTGAATGATACCAGAAAGAGCCTTACAGACAAGGCTGTTAAGGAGGCCCTTGAAATCGCTGCTACGGAGGAATATCTTAAGGACAGGGTGCTGGTGATAGTTCTTTCGGACTGTCATGAATCAATTGCCGGAATTGTTGCCGGAAAGGTGCGGGAAGCTTCGGGAAAACCGACCTTTATCCTTACAGATGGGGTTACGGCTGCAGGTGATGCCTGTCTTAAAGGCTCAGGACGTTCGATAGACGAATATAATATGTTTGAAGAGATGTCTGCGGTCAGCGAATGCTTTATTAAATTTGGAGGACATGCAACGGCAGCCGGTCTGTCGCTTGAAAAAGAGAGATTTGCGGAATTCAGGGAAAAAATAAATTCAAGATGTACGCTTACGGAGGATGACCTGGCGATAAAAGTGCGCATAGACATGGTTCTTCCGCTGAGTTATGTGACTTATGAACTTACTGAAGAATTAAAAGTATTGGAACCTTTCGGGACAGCCAATGAGAAACCTCTTTTTGCGGCAAAAAATGTGGAAATACTGGAAGGCCGGGTTCTGGGAGAAAGAAGAAACGTCTATAAATGCAGGATAAAGGATGAGACAGGAACTGTTATTGATGGGATCTATTTCGGAGAAGCGGACAGCTTTGCAGACTATGTAAACAGTCATGAAAAGATGTCCATAACCTTCAACCCGGATATAAATGAGTTCAGGGGCTGCACGACATTGCAGCTTGTTATAAAAAACTATATGTAACTCACTCATCTTTCTTTTCTTTGTAACTGTAGGTTTCATCCATGAAAGAACGGCCTTTTCTGGCGTTATTCATCATGAGAAGCAGGTGTATCATCACTGGAACCACGACAGTTGAGATAAGGGCGACCATAAGGATCTTCCCCGAAAATTCACTGCCGATCAGAGCGGCAACAAGGGCTGTGATGTAGAGCATACAAAGTAAAATAACGCCTGTAAGGGCGGCAACTCGCTTAAACATAATAAATAAACCTCATAATAAATTTGCACTTTAATTTTTCAGAGGATTATTATATAATATCATGGATTGTTTTTGCAACAGGAAAAACATTAGAGAATAAGCGGCAGGCTTAGAAATATTTTATAAACGGAGGTTTTACTAATTTATGGCACTTCTTGATCAGTGGAGAGATATGGCTTACTCAGCCACAGCAAATAAGGGAGATTTACAGAGACTCTGGAAGGATTATTTCATGAAGGAGCGCGATATTTATGCGGTTCTTCTTAAGAATCCCGACGAAGAGGTTAAAGGAACAGTTAAGGAACTTGCTGAGAAATATGGTGTTGACATCATGACAATGACAGGTTTCCTTGATGGTATCCAGGAGTCTCTTAAGGTTGAGAATGATATAGAGAATATGGAAGAGGATACTGTTGTTTCTCTTGGATTTGATAAGGTTAAGCTTTACAAGAACATGGTTGCTGCAAAGGCAGACTGGCTCTATGGTCTTGAAGAGTGGAACAGTATTTTCACGGAAGAAGAGAAAGATCAGTATTATAAAGAGCAGAAGCGTTCACAGACTTTTGTACGTTCAGAGAAGAAAGTCGGAAGAAACGATCCCTGCCCTTGTGGAAGCGGAAAGAAATACAAGCACTGCTGCGGAAGATAAAAAACAAGGTAACTGAAAGGAAAGAAAATGGAAAAAGAAGAGTTTCTGGGACTTTATCGTCATTCATTGGCACATATACTTGCCAAGGCGGTAATAGAAATTTTTGGTAAAGACAAAGTTCAATATGCGATCGGACCACAGATAGATGATGGATGTTATTATGATTTTACTCTGCCCCGTTCTGTATCTGATGATGATTTCAAGGCAATCGAAGATAAGATGAGAGAAATCATCAAGAGAAGAGAGGCATGGACAAGGAAAGAAGTTTCAAGAGCTGAGGCGCTTGAACTTTTTGCAGATCAGAAATTTAAGAAGGAATTGATAGAAGATCTGCCTGAGGATGAGATAATTACCATCTATTATACAGGTGATGATTACGTTGATCTTTGCCGCGGACCTCATGTTGAGAATTCTCAGGAACTCATGAATACGGCATATAAGGTAAAAGCTGTTTCAGGTGCATACTGGAGAGGTGATGAAAAGCGTGACCAGATGCAGAGAATTTATCTCTATGCATTTCCTTCCAAGGACGAACTGAAGTCACATCTTGCATGGGTTAAAGAAGCACAGGAGAGAAACCATGTTAAGATCGGTAAGGACATGGAGCTCTTCATGTTCCAGGAGACTGCCCCCGGAATGGCATACTGGCTTCCAAGAGGCTGGAAGATGTACCAGGAACTTATGAAGTTCTCACGTGAGATTCAGGATAAGCATGGATATACTGAAATTTCTGCACCTCTTGTAAATAATAAGAAGCTTTGGCTTATAAGCGGTCACTGGGCTCACTATGTAAACAATATGTTCCTTGTACCCGGAGTGACCAAGGGTACAAAGGCTACAGATACCATCAAGCTTGATGAGGAAAATGCTTTTAACCAGATAGAAGCAGAATTTTCGATCGAGGCTGAGGATACAATGGCTGCAAAGCCCATGAACTGTCCGAATGCAATGCTTACTTTCAAGAGAAAGACACGTTCTTACAAGGATCTGCCTATCCGTTACAGTGAGATGGATGTTCTTCACCGTAAGGAAAAGTCCGGTGCAACAAACGGTCTTTTCAGAGTTCAGGAGTTCAGACAGGACGATGACCATACATTTGTTACCAATGAGCAGATAAAAGACGAGATCATGGATGTCATCAGTATTGCAGATGAGATATACAGCACATTCGGACTTACATATCGTGCTGAGTTCTCAACAAGACCTGAGGACTTCATGGGTGATATCGAGATATGGAACCGTGCTGAAGCTTCATTGAAAGAGATTCTTGACGAGAAATACGGAGAGGGCAAGTATGAGGTTAATGAAGGTGACGGTGCCTTCTACGGACCTAAGATCGACCTTCAGATAAAGGATGCTCTCGGACGTGAGTGGCAGTGCGGTACGGTACAGCTTGACTTCCAGCTTCCGCATAATTTTGAACTTTCCTATAGCGACAGCGACGGAAGCATTAAAGAGCCTGTTGTTATCCACAGAGCAATATTTGGTTCGTTTGAGCGTTTTATCGGAATCATTACAGAGCATTTCAAAGGAGCTTATCCGTTCTGGCTCAGTCCTTACCAAATAGGCATAGTTCCTATCAGACCTGAGCATAACGAATATGCCGAGAAGGTTGCTGAGAAGCTCAGAGAAGCAGGTATCCGTGTTGAAGCTGATTATTCTGAGAACAATATGAAGACAAAGATCAAGAAATTTAAGACACTGAAGGATCCTTATATTCTTGTCCTTGGTGATAAGGAAGCTGCTGAGACACAGGTGTCTGTAAACGTAAGAGGAAGCAACCAGCAGGTACAGGGAGTTCCGCTTGATGCGTTTGTTAATGCATGTGTTAAGATGAACAAGGAAAGATGTCTTGAGCTTTTGACAGAGTTCTAAAAAAATAATATAGTTTTAATAGAAAATTAATATACAAACCCTGACAATGATGTTAACTAGGTCATTGTCGGGGTTTTTGTTTTTTTGAATGTATTAAATGAGTTGCAAAATATTAAATTTAGACCTTGAATTTGCTCTGTATTAATGCTAATATATCTAACGATTGTGTTAGAATTGTGAATACAAAGTACACATAATGCAGAGTACATATTGTGAAGCGTGAAAAATAGGGGGCGATTAAGATTTCTAAGAATATTAAAATTGCATTTATTGCATCTGCCGGTGGGCATCTAGAGGAAATCGAAAGACTTAAAAGAGTAGAAAAGAAATATGATTGTTTTTTGATCACTGAGTCAGGCGAGTTTTCAAAGACAAATTTCTGTCGTAAAAAATACTATGTTTCACAAATGAACAGAAGGCAGCTGGCGTTCTGTCCAAAATTTCTTATATTATTTATAAAAGCATTCTGTATTCTGTTAAAAGAAAGACCTGACTTTATCATAACGACCGGAGCTCTGATAGCTTACCCGTTCTGCGTGATAGGCAAGCTTATGGGTGTGAAGATCGTATATGTTGAGTCCTTCGCCCGTGTTAAACGTCCTTCACTTACGGGAAGGCTTTTATATGACTATTCTGATCTGTTTATAGTTCAGTGGGAGGATATGCTGAAGCTTTATCCGAAATCTGTACTGGGAGGTGGTATCTTTTGATATTCGTTACATTAGGTACACAGAAATTTCAAATGAACAGGCTTGTAAAGGCAATCGATATGCTTGCGTCTGAAATGGACGAGGAGTTTTTTATTCAGACAGGACATTCAAGCTATAAGCCTGAAAACTGCGGCTTCCAGCAGTTTCTTACTAAAGATGAGTACAGAGCGAAGATTGAGAACTGCAGGATGCTTATTACACATGCAGGAGTAGGAACGATCATAGAAGGAATAACGGCTGGTAAACCGGTTATAGTTGTCCCGCGTCTTAAAGCTATGAAGGAGCATGTAGATGACCATCAGTTTCAGATAGCTGAGGCATTTGGAAATAAGGGCTGTGTCCTCTGCTGCAGCGATACAGGAAAGCTTAAGAAATATATACAAAAAGCAGAAAAGTTTGATTTTCAGCCTTATGAGGTTAAGGGTGGAAACATTGAGGATATAGTACTTGACTTTATAGATATCTTTGACTGAGGTTTGGTTTTATTTAATTTTTATCTGAGGGTAGTATGAACAGAAAAAATTATGGCGCAAATACAAATGTCTTACAGATGTTTATCGATGGATTTGTGCTGATGCTTGCGTTCATCATAACTGAATTAATCATTAAGGAACCATATACATTTTCTTTTGCAAAAAGAGTAATATCTATTTTTGCAATCTTTTTGGTTACATATATAGCAGCTGCCAAGGAAAAGAGATTGTATAATGTTACACTTTTCTTTTACTTTGACAGGCATATCAAACTTGTGACTTCGGCATTTATATTGGCTTTGGTAGTGACTTCTGTTATACTTTTCTTCTTTTTAAGCCCTTTTAATTTGTCAATACGTCACTACTTTATAGTATTCTTTATAGTCTCATATATATTTATGCTCATCAATGTAATTGTGAGCAGACTTGTGCAGATAGTTGTTGTGCGATACAACGCACCCAGGGCAGCTTTTGTCGGAGTGCATGAGGACTTTGAAAAATTCAATTATTTCCTGAATAAGACCAGCATGCGACTTGATGAAATAGGATATATCAATTTTCCCGGAAGGATATCTAAGGGAATCTCCAATGTGCTTGGAGATATCGAAGATATAGAACAGATCATACGAAAGCACGAGATAGATCAGATATATTTCTTTAAATATAAGGACGATTCTGAGGAAGATATTGTAAAATATGTAAATATCTGTCTTGATATGGGAATCACGGTTCGTGTTGTGATGGAATCCTTCAATAGAAGTAAGGTATCCAGCTATGTGAGTGCTATTGGTGTGTATCCTATGATCACTTATCATACGATAGCGTTGAATGAGTATGAACAGTGTGTCAAAAGGTTGATAGATATAATAGCAAGCTTTTTGGGCATAGTTATAACTTCTCCTATCATGCTTTTGACAGCAATTGCGATAAAACTCGATTCACCCGGCCCGGTGTTCTTTGTTCAAAAGAGGGTAGGACAGAACGGTCGTGTTTTCAAAATGTATAAATTCCGCAGTATGTGTGCGGAAGCTGAAGCACAGAAGAGTATCCTTGCAGCAGAAAATGGTCTGGAAGACGATATAATGTTCAAGATGAAGGATGATCCACGAGTGACCAGGGTAGGTAAATT
>CAJORC010000166.1 GCA_905236615.1 uncultured Lachnospiraceae bacterium | reverse complement strand
GAAAATGTCAGCTCCCATAATCCTTGTGATCGGAATGGCCAATATAGCGGGAAATGCCGTGCTGATACCGATTGAAGAGCATAACAAGACGACTGTTGCGACTATAGCGGGAGCCGTCGTAAATATAATCTTGAATTCATTCTGGATAGGTGTTTACTTTTCCACCGGTGCAATGACAGCCTCTATAATAGCCGAAAGCATCGTGTGCGTTATAGAGATGTATTTCGCAAGGAAATATTACAATATAAAAAATATATTTTTGTATTTGACACAGTCGGCGGTCATATCTCTTATCATGTATCTGCTGATCGTTTCTGCAGGAAAGATCACGGCAGTGGACGGGATATTATTAACTCTGCTGCAGATCGTAGTCGGTGGAGGAAGTTATTCTATTTTGTTTTTTGGAATTTTTAAATTGATTTTTAGGAAGAGGGTAAAATGAGCGAGAAGAAAATGATTAAGGCGCTTAGAGACTGGAAATGGATTTTTACAGACAGACAGCTGCAAACTGCGATGAATTTTATAAATAAGCAAAATTACAGACATTTTGCATGGAATGATTCCTACGCCCGAGCTGTAGTTGGCGGTTTTAATGTTGCTATAGAGAGAGCTCCGCAGAAATATTCGGAAGACTGGGATGAACAATATTTTAGCTGCACTTGTTCACAATCAAATGGCGGTAGAGTGAGTTGGTGGGGAGAGAGCTTAAAAAAGCCCTGTCAGCATGAAGCGGCAGTACTTTATTTATGGGAAATGGTTCATGGCGAATGGATCTTTACCGAGACGGAAGAAGAGAGAAAAGAGCGCGAGGAGAAGGAGGAGAGAGAAAGAAAGGCGGAGGCGCTCTTAAAACAGAAAGATAAAGAAGAGGATATTGAAAAGTCGTTAAAAGACTGGAAGTTTTCAGAAAAGAAGACAGAAGACAGCGTCTATTTTGACATTCCGAAAATTGCAGCAAAAGAACGGACGAATTTATACGCAATTCACCGGGCAGAAAATTTTAAGAAAGAGATAAGATTTGCAGCGGATCCGGTCATTTCATTTGACATGGATGGAAGACAGCAGATTACTGTTAAAACTGCAATAGCGGATGCTTTTGAACCGGCAGAAACCGAGCTGACGGTTGGGCGGATTAGCGTGAAAGGCAGAAAGTGCTCATGCGGCAACAGGACGCACGGCTATTACTATTATGGCTTTTCTGACAATGGTCTTTGCGGACATGAAATTGCTGCGCTTGATTATCTTTGGGAATATGTTAACGAAAAAAATCCGGGGGATGAAACGGACAAGGCGGCAGAGAGTATTTTCAGTATAATTGACGGAGGAAATCTCTTTGAGCTGCCGGATGAGGAAGAAATCAAAACCACAAAATTAAAGAATGTATCCATAAAACCCAGACTTGTACATGAAGCAAATGGTTTATTCCTGAACTTTAAGGTTGGGAAGAACGGAAAAATGTTCGTATTGAAAAGCTATCGCCATTTTTGGGATGCAATGGATAATGAGGACACATTTTCTCTTGGAAAAAATCTGTCCATCGATTTTTCGAAGGAGACGATAGATGAAGAGAGTGAACCTTGGATGGAATATATATTATCGAAGATCAGTGATGCCGACATGATGAATGACAGAATTGCTGCAGGTAATTTCGGATATTACGGCAGGGGTGTTTCTGTGCAGAATAATGAAAACCTGAAGGGCGCTGCACTTGACCGCTTTTATGCCGTTTCAGAGGGAATGGATATTGATTATGAAGATAAACCCCTTTGCCTGAAGGGAAGAATACATATAGGAGAGGCAAAAACCAAGATAAAGCTTCTTTGCCAGGCGCTCAAAAATGGAAATAAGATTGACGGAGTAAAAATAAGAGGAAACATGCCTGCAGTGATACAGGGGCAGACAGGAAGATACGTCCTTACAGAAAAAGCATTGGGAGAAATATCGGATGCTGAATGGACAGCGCTGAGCCCATTCAGGACAGCGGCAGATAGTTATGGAAATATAAAATTTAATGTCGGTAAAAACAGGCTTGCTGAGTTCTATTACAGGGTTGTTCCGAATCTTATGGATAATCCGTATATTGATTTTGAGGATGAATCTGGGGCAGCGGTTGAAAATATGCTTCCTCCTGAACCTGAGTTTAGTTTTCGTCTTGATATGGATAAGAACCGTTGCATTGCTGAATGCGAAGTGAAATATGGCGAACAGACTTATGGACTTGGCGCTGAACATGACGAGAATGACTATCATGATATAAGTCAGGAAAAAAGAGTCATTTCATGCCTTGAGAAGTATTTTCCCCTGCATGAGTATCCTGAAAGCAGATGGATAAGTAAGGCTGATGATGATATTTTATTCATAATCATGACTGAGGGAATACATGAACTCAATAAATATGGTGAAGTGACCGGAAGTAGTGAATTTTACAGGCATAAGGTAAAAAGAAGCCCTCAGGTTAATTTTAATATATCTGTTGACAGTGGTATTATGGATATTGAAGTTCTGTCCAAGGATATATCGAAAGAAGAATTACAAAAAGTATATGAAAGCTATAAGTTGAAAAAACGCTTTTATAAGCTTAACGACGGTAGCTTTATGGAAATAGATGACAGCCTTTCATTTGCGGCAATTGAAGATATAGCATCAGGTATCAATATGCCGGTTGAGGATCTTTTGGGAAAGAAAACACAGCTTCCGATCTTCAGGGCATTATATCTTGATAAACTGCTTGAAGAACATGAAGAACTGGTCAGCAACAGAGATAAAACCTTCAGGGGGCTGGTAAAAGGTTTCAGGACGATCCGCGATGCTGATTATGAAGTACCGGAAAAAATGGAGGATGTCTTAAGAAACTATCAGGTATATGGTCATAAATGGATGCGTACCGTTATTGAAAACCACTTTGGAGGAATACTTGCCGATGAAATGGGTCTTGGAAAAACACTTGAAACGATAAGTGTTATTTCAGCCTTAAAGCAGAGAGAAGATTATAATTCTTCTCTTGTGGTATGCCCTGCATCTCTTGTTTATAACTGGGAAGAAGAAATAAAGAAGTTTGCACCGGAACTAGTGGTAGAAGCTGTTGCCGGAACACCGGCAGCGAGAAAGGATGCCCTAAAAAGATTTGCTACAGATAGAAAGGCGGATGTCTACGTAACGAGTTATGATCTCCTTCGTTCTGATATTGATGCTTATAAGGACAAGAAATTTTCCTTCATGGTAATAGATGAGGCACAGTATATAAAGAATCAAAAAGCGGCAATGACAAAAGCGGTAAAGGTAGTTCATGCAGATATGAGAATAGCACTTACAGGAACACCTATTGAAAACCGCCTTGCAGAACTTTGGAGTATATTCGATTACTTGATGCCGGGATTTCTTTATGATTACAAGACATTCTCGGAAGACTATGAAACGCCTATAACCAAGAGAAAAGACACTGAGGCAACCGAGCGTCTGAAGAAAATGGTTTCTCCTTTTATCTTAAGAAGACGGAAAGAGGACGTATTAAAGGATCTTCCACCTAAGCTTGAAGAAGTTCGTTATGCCAAGTTTGATAAAAAGCAGCGAGAGGTTTATGATGCCCAGGTTCTGAAAATGAAGGGACTTCTTAAGGACAGCTCAGATAGTGGTGATGCTAAGATCAAAATACTTGCGGAGCTTATGCACATCAGGCAGATATGCTGTGATCCTTCACTCATGTTTGAAAATTATAAGGGAGAGAGTGCCAAGAGAGAGGCTTGTGTGGAACTTATAAAGAATGCGATAGGCGGAAACCACAGAATGCTTGTATTTTCGCAGTTTACGTCCATGCTTGAACTTCTGGAGGAAGATCTGAAGGCGGAGAAAATACCGTATTTCAAGATCACAGGAGCCACTGGTAAGGAGAAAAGACTTAAGTATGTCCATGATTTTAACGAAGGAGAGGTGCCGGTATTCCTGATATCCTTAAAGGCCGGAGGAACGGGACTGAACCTTACAGGTGCCGACATGGTCATTCACTATGATCCCTGGTGGAATGTTGCTGCGCAGAATCAGGCAACAGACAGAGCACACAGAATAGGACAGACAAGGACAGTTACGGTATATAAACTTATAGCCAAAGGGACGATCGAGGAAAAGATTCTTGAAATGCAGGAGGCAAAAAAGGATCTTGCTGATGCGATTCTTTCAGGAGAGCAGAAGTCACTTATGTCGCTTTCAAATGATGAACTTATGGAATTACTGGGATGAAAAAGTTTTCGAGGTTTTGTGATGAAAGAAGAAAAAACAAATGTAATGAGAGTGCTTGATAAGAAAAAGATTTCGTATGAGAGCCATTCCTATGAGCCTGATGCAACGATGTCGGGCGAAGAGATTGCCGGGATTTTAGGCGAAGATGCGGAAAAAGTATTCAAAACTCTTGTAACTCAGGGGAAATCCGGAGCATATTATGTATTTGTAATACCGGTAAAGGAAGAACTGGACTTAAAGAAGGCAGCAAAGGCATGCGGTGAAAAAGCCGTAAGCATGATAAAGCAGAAAGAACTTCTGCCGCTGACAGGCTATGTTCACGGTGGCTGCTCACCCATTGGCATGAAGAAGCAGTTCCCAACTTTCATCCATGAAACGGCAGAGAATTATGATACGATATGCGTGAGCGCAGGTAAGGTGGGATACCAGATAGAACTTGCACCGGCTGATCTTATTCAGGCGGTGAGATGCAAGACTGGGGATGTTTGCTGTTAAAGGAGTGGAAAATGGGTATATATTTAAATCCCGGAAATGAAGAATTCAGAAGGATTATCAAAACAGAATTTGTCGATAAATCCGGAATGATAGAACTAATAAATACGCGCATGGATACAAAGGAGAATCTTCTCTGTATCAGCAGACCGCGAAGGTTTGGAAAGTCTTATGCTGCACAGATGCTGGCGGCTTATTATGATTATAAATGTGATTCTGATGGGTTATTTAAGAATCTGGAAATATCTAAATCAAAAAGCTATGAACTTCATTTGAATAAATATAATGTCATATATTTGGACATTACAGGTTTTATTTCTGAGATGATTGGGAATGGAGAAGCACTGGAAAATATCACGGCAGTTATAAAGGGTTCAATCATAGCTGAAATAAATGAGCTTTTACCATCGTTAAAAAGAACAGATAGTATTTCATCAGCACTGATAAATCTTGTCGATGAGACCGGCAGAAAAATAGTATTTATAATAGATGAGTGGGATGCGATAATTCGTGAGAAAAAGGATGATGAATTAATACAGAAATCGTATCTGAATTTTCTTCGTGGGATATTCAAGAATGGCAATCTTACTCCAAAGGTGGTTGCAGCTGCATATATGACTGGAATTTTGCCGATAAAAAAAGATGGAACTGAATCTGCAATATCTGATTTTGATGAATATACAATAGTTAATCCCGGGGAATTCACAAGGTTTACAGGATTTACAGACAATGAAGTTGCAGGTCTTTGTGAAAAGAGGGGAATTGACTATCATAAATTAAAGCACTGGTATGATGGTTATTTTTTAGGTGATGATGAGTCGATATATAATCCTTATTCTGTGATGCAGTCACTGCGTTCCGGAAGATTCGAATCATATTGGCAGAAAACTACGGCTGCTGAATCTCTCTTTACTTACGTGAATATGGATTATGCAGGACTTCAGGATGATATTGCAAGATTGATAACAGGGGAAAGAATTGAAGTTGATATTTCGACTTTTAAGAATGATGTTGAGAATTTTTCATCAAAGGATGATGTTTTGACATTACTTGTTCATCTGGGCTACCTCACATATGATAGTAGTGATAAATCTGCCAAAATACCTAACGAAGAAATAAAAAATGAATTTATTTCTTTGTTGAAGAATACAGGAAAAAATCGTCTGGCAAGTCTTGTCAAAGAGTCAGAGAAACTGCTAAAGGCCAGTTTAAGTGGAGAAGCAGATCGGGTGGCTGAATGTATAGAAAAGGTGCGGATGTCGGAATATGCCCCGACTTTTTATAATAATGAGCAGGCATTAAGATATGTAATAAAATTTGCTTATATTATCTGTGTTGATAAATATATGAAAATTGAAGAACTTCCAACCGGCAAAGGAATAGCGGATGTAGTGTTTCTTCCGAAAAAAACAACTGCTTACCCTGCAATGATCGTAGAGCTAAAATGGAACAAAAATGAAGAGGCTGCATTGGAGCAGATAAAAAACAGGGAATACCCCGCAGTCTTGAAAGATTATTCTGGAGAGATAATACTTGTTGGTATCAATTATGATGAAAAGACGAAGAAACATAGCTGCAGGATTGAGAGGGTGTTGTAAATAATGGAAAGGATGATATCGAAAAAAGATTTGTCATTAATTATCTTGAACTTATATATACAAAACAAAGGTCTATAACGAACAGAATCATTGGTATAAATTGTAAAAGTACAAGGCACTTTGTTTTTAATGAAAAGATATCTGTAGAATGTTTAATTGATTTAAGTTCACGATTTCCCCTGTGGAGTTCGAATATAGAAATAATTACAATAAAAAAGAGTATTGCTGTAAAAACACTGTCGAATACCTGTAATTTGGAAAGGCTGATATATTTTTCGATATAATGATGTATGTCCGAATTGGTGCTGGGAATCAGATATGCAAACAGGCTGTTCTTTACCAAGTTCAGATCCATAGCAAAGCCTTTGTTGGCATTTGTGTAGATGATGTAGCTTATATTCATTACGACATTTAATAAAAGAAAATCCCTATAATCTTTGAAGTATGCG
>CAJORC010000165.1 GCA_905236615.1 uncultured Lachnospiraceae bacterium | reverse complement strand
AGTGATAACCGAAGACCTGACAGTATTTAATACGGCGGAGATAGTTGACGGGATAAACGAGTATCTGGATGAGAAGGGATATTCGTTTATTTTGGGGAATCTGCGTCTTTATAAAAAATATGATAATGATTTTTATAAGAATGATGAGTATATAAATGCAGCAGGTCGTGAGTTTCGCGTAATGATATCCCAGAGAGTCGCAGGGATCATATATATCGGTGCACATGTGAGAGAAATAGATATCGTGCCGTCAGACTGTACGGTTCCGGTAGTGGTCGCCTATGGATTTGATAAAGACAAGAAGATACCCTCAATAATCTATGATGATGAAGAAGCAGTTTATGAAGCTGTATCTTCTCTTGTTGATAATGGTGCAAAAAAGATCGGTCTGATAAAGGGAGAGAAGGGATCGCTCCATACCGCAGCAAGAGAAAGGGGATACCGGAGAGCACTTAAGGAAAAGGGTATAAAGGTTGATTCCGGACTTGAGCTTGCCGGTAACTGGGAACGAAAAGGCGGATATACTGCAGCAAAAAAGCTGATAGCCAAAGGTGTTGATGCGATATTTTCGATGAGTGATACTATGTCCGTCGGTGTTTATGATTATGCGAATGAAGCTGGAATAAAGATTGGAACTGACTTGGAGATCATTAGTTTTGATAACAGGGAAATAAGTGAAGAGCTGACTCCTCCGCTTTCATCTATCGCGATACCTCTTTCTGAGATAGGACGCAGCGCAGCGGATATCATGGTTAACATGCTTGATAACGAGGAATATCAGGCAGAAAGCATCAGTAAGCTGAAGTGCAGGATGATAAAAAGGTGAATTGAAGAACTGCACAAAAATCAGTCCATAAATATGTTCAAAGTGTAAAAACGTTTAATCATTTTTGAAAAACTATTTACTTTTCTTCAGAAGAGTGATAGGCTATATCCATAAGGTAAAACGATTAATCAAAGGGATTTGGCTGTATCACGGCTGAAGGATTGGGAGAGATGAGTAGAAATTTAAGCTATATCAATCTGAGGAATATCTCGATAACTGATAAGCTTTTCGGCCACTACATCAAAAAGATCGGCGAAAAGATATTAGAGCATCAGTGGGATATACTCAATGATACGGATGGAGCGGATGCGACTTACTGTATAAGGAATTTCAGGATAGCTGCCGGAGACATCCGGGGGAAAAGAGAAGGTGTTGTATTTCAGGATACGGATCTTTACAAATGGCTTGAATCTGTGGCATACAGTATTGCCGGAGGTCAGGCGGGAGCATTCGAGGAAAGGGCAGAGGAAGTTATAGATCTGTTAGAAAGAGCTCAGGAAGAGGATGGTTATCTGAATACTTACTTTCAGATAAATGCGCCGGAGAGGAAATGGAAAAACCTTGTTGAAGGGCATGAGCTTTATACCTCAGGTCATATGATGGAGGCTGCGGTTGCATATTATGAGGCAACCGGAAAGACAAAATTCCTTGAGGTTGCAAAAAAGAATGCAGATCTGATATGCAGGATTTTTGGAAGAGAAGAAGGCCAGATAAGAGGATATGGCGGGCATCAGGAAGTTGAGATAGGTCTTATAAAGCTTTACAGGGTAACAGGCGAGAGGAAATATCTTGAACAGGCAAAATACTTTATTGATGAGCGCGGACAGAAGCCAAATTATTTTGCAGAGGAAATGAGGCGAAATGATTTTCCCGAGTTTTTTCCTGAGTTCATGAAGTATGACCTTGAATACTCACAGGCAGATAAGCCTCCGGTTGAACAGTCGGAAGCTGTAGGACATGCAGTAAGGGAAATGTATATGTGCTCGGCAATGGCAGATCTTGCGGAAGAGTATGACGATAAACCGCTTAGGGATGCGTGCCTCCGGATCTGGAATAACATGGTAAAACGCCGGATGTATATTACAGGCGGTATAGGAAGCAGCGGATTCAGGGAAAGATTTACAGCTGATTACGATCTGCCTAACAATACGAATTACTGTGAAACCTGTGCTTCGATCGGGCTGATGATGTTTGGTCAGAGGATGGCATCGGTCATGGGGGACGCCGGATATTATGACGTGGTGGAACGTGCGCTTTATAATACAGTACTTGCCGGGATCAATATTGAAGGAGACAGATATTTCTATGTTAATCCGCTGGAGCTTGTGCCGGAGTTCTGTACAGAGCACACTTATATGATGCATGTAAAGGCAGAAAGACAGAAATGGTTCAGCGTAGCATGCTGTCCGCCGAATGTGATAAGGACACTTTCTTCTCTGGGACAGTACATATATGCAAAGGATGATGAAAGCCTTTACATACATGAATATATTTCATCTTCCGTAAAAGAGGATATCGGCGGAGTTTCTTACAGAGTCCGGATGGAGTCGGATTATCTGAGAAAAGGAGATGTCAGCATTGAGCTGGATCTAAGCGGAGAAGGAAAAGTAAAACTGAGGATACCTTATTTCAGTAAAAAGACATTTATAAAGCTTGACGGAAAAGAACTTGACGGGGATGTAAAGTCCGGTTATGCGCTGATAGCGTTAAGCAGCGGAAAACATAAGTTAGATATCAGTTTTGAAAACAGCCCCCGCTGGATAGCGGCAAATAATAATGTCAGGGCAGACAGCGGAAGGGTTGCACTTGTAAAAGGACCGCTTGTCTACTGTCTGGAAGAAGTGGATAACGGAGACCACCTCTCGGAAATATATGTTAAAGCTGATGAAGAGATAGTCGAAACGGATGATCTGAGTCCCGTGGGAGAAATACCTTTGCTGTCATATGATGGCCTGAGGCTGAAGAGTAAGGTTGATAAAGATGAACTTTATGGGGAAGTTCATTTTGATAAAGAGAAGGTTAAGCTTAAAGCGGTGCCCTACAGTCAGTGGAATAACCGTGGAAACGGTGAAATGAGTGTATGGCAGAAAATTATAATTTAATTGTATCAGGAGGGTAATGGATATGAAATCGAAAAAAGTCAACAGGATATTAGTGTCAGCACTAATGGCATCAACAATGCTGCTCACAGCATGCGGAAGCAGCGCGCCGGCAGGCGGCAGCACAGGGACTGCGGCAGCGGATTCGGGAAGTGAAAGCTCAGGAGGGCAGGCTGCTGAGGATGGAAGAGTCCACATTACTTATGCCCAGTGGGGAAATGAAACGGAGACAGCAGCTACTCAGAAGGTTGCAGAGAAGTTTAATGAATCACAGGACAAGATAGAGGTTGAAGTCATTAAGATCGATCATGATACTTATGTTACCAAGCTTAACGCAATGGCTACTGCAGGCGAGCTTCCGGATACCGGTATCATGTCAGAAGCGGGAGTTCTGAAGTTTGCAGAGAACGGACTTCTCGCTGACATCAGTGATATGTACGGAGAAGGTGAGGCTAAGCCTCTCGACAGTCTCGCATTTAAGTATGAAGGAAATACGGTAGCTTATTCGGCAGCAAATGAAGTACTTAATATCTGGTATAATAAAGATCTTCTTGCAGAAGTCTGTGAAAAGGAAGGCATCGATGTTTCCACGGTTACACCTCCTGCAAAAGCAGATGAAGCATGGGACTGGGATACATTTGTTAAAACCGCTCAGACACTTACTCTTGATGTAAACGGTAAAAATGCGCTTGATCCCGATTTTGATGAAAACAATATTGATATTTACGGATGTACAGTAAATACACTTCCATGGCAGCTTGAAGTATGGGCAAGATCAAATGGTTCAGGCTATTACAGTGAAGATGGAAAAACATGCACGATCGATTCGGAAGCTACAGTAGATGCACTTCAGAAGATTGCAGATCTTTCAAATGTATATCATTGTGCACCGCCTGTATCGAGTGCTGCAAATGCTCTTGAGTCATCTCTTGGAAGCAAGAAGGTAGTTATGGCAACTGACGGAGCATGGAACGTTGGAACTTTCCTTGGCCCGAATGCTGATTTCAATTATGGTGTAGGTGTCCTTCCTTATATGAAGGAGAAGGTTACCATCTGCACAGGTGGTCCTAACGTAGTATTTTCAACAACAAAGCATCCGGAAGAGGCTATGGAATGGCTTAAGTGGTATTCACAGGAAGATAACAACTGGTCATTGATCGAAGCAGGTACATGGATGCCTATACTTGATGACTGGTATACCGATGAAAGCAAGACATCAAAGTGGATAGACAATCCGAATTTCCCGGATCACGATATGTACAAGAGCGCAGTTGTTGATTATGCAAAAGACTATTCGAAGTCAACCGCATGGTACTATGTAAACGGAACAGAGGAGTTTAATGCAACACTTGATACTGTTTTCTCGGGTGTATGGTCAGGTGATCAGACAATGAGCGAGGCAATCAGTGAAAATAAAGATGAGCTTATGAGTATCTTTGAGGAAAATAATCCTCAGTAAAATACAAAAAAACGGGGAGACGGAAAAGTCTCCCCGTAAACTCAGGAGAAGTATTTATGGAATATTTGGGTAGTCTGAAGGCGGGTAAAGTAAATATGAAAAAAGAAAGAAAGAAAAAAACGTCTTCAAGGGCAACAAGAGAGGAAGAGAGAATGGCAAAGCTTTGCCTGATCCCGGCTTTCCTCGGAGTAACACTTATAAGTTACGGACCTACGCTTGCGGTGTTCGTGTTAAGTTTCTTTGACTGGAACGGGCTTAGTGATGCAAAATTTGTGGGTATAGAGAATTTTGAAAAGATATTTACAAAGGACATTTATCTGGCGGATTCGCTTACCTCGACGGTATTATATGCACTGCTTGCGGTTCTTGGTTCAATAATCTATTCACTATTTATTGCAATACTCTTAAACATGGACATAAAGGCAAGGACAATATTCAGGTCAATCTTTTTTATTCCCTACCTCTTGCCTGCAATTGGTGTATTTAAGGGATGGCAGTGGCTTTACGAGCAGAATTTCGGCCTTTTCAATTTCATATTCAGAATGATGGGACTTACTCCCCATAAATTCCTGAACAGCCCGGCTGAAGTTATACCGTCGCTTGTAGTTATTGCGGTATGGACAAGCGGAAATCTGATAGTGATCTTCCTTGCCGGACTTCAGAATGTACCGACTGTTTATAAAGAAGCGGCAATGATCGATGGCGCAAATGCCATTCAGAGATTCTGGCATGTTACGATACCGAGTATCAGACCGATAATATTCTATAATGTTCTTACGGCGCTGATAACACATCTGCAGGTTATAAATCCGGCACTGGCATTGACCAACGGAGGACCTGCAAAGAAATCGATGTTCATGTCTTATGTGATCTATATGTATGCTTTTAAGAAAAATAAGCTTGGTTATGCAGCAGCTTACTCAGTAGTATTTTTCGTAATAGTAGGTATATTTACATTTTTCCTGTTTTTCACACAGAAAGACAGTATATTCGGAGAGGAGTAAGACATATGGTAAATACAGCAGTAAAAGCATCCTCAATGAGTGGACGCAGGAAAAGAGAGAACCTTCACAACTGGCTGGCAACCTTTGTGGTATTGATATTTGCCATGCTGGTGCTGCTGCCGATCTGGTGGATATTCCGTTCATCATTAATGAGCGTTGGAGCCCTGAATGCGTATCCGCCTTCATTCATTCCCCATGAATGGTTATGGGCGAATTATTCAAAGGCATTGGAAACCTTTGAGTATTGGAGATATTTTGTAAATACCTTTTCAATAATCATTCCGGCAGTTCTTTTCGGAACGGTAACGGCTATCTTTTGCGGATATTCTTTCGCAAGACTAAGATTCAGAGGGAAAAAGCTTTTCTTCAGTATTTGTGTAAGCACGATACTTTTACCGGGAATGGTAACACTAATCCCGCTCTACATTGTCTGGACGAAGTTCCTCGGACTGGGAGATACCTACTGGCCTCTTATTCTTCCGTTCCTTACAGGCGGTGGTTTCTTCAACATTTTCCTGATCAAGCAGTTCATTATGACTATTCCACGGGATCTTGATGAAGCGGCTTCCATCGATGGGGCAGGACGTATGAGGATATTGTGGACCATCATAGTTCCGGCTATCAAACCGGCGATAGTGGTTGTTGCAATGATGCTTTTTATCCAGATATGGAATGATATGCTTCAGCAGATAATCTATATAAACAGTATGAGCAAGTTTACATTTGCAATCGCCCTTACAAATTTCACGGGTTCCTTCGGAACCAACTGGCCGGTTGCTCTGGCGGCAACCTTTATGACGATCGCACCCGGTATTATCATTTATATATTTGGTCAAAAGAGTTTTGTAGAAGGAATAGTTTTAACAGGAATGAAGAATTGAGATATGAATATTCTGACTAAATTTACAAACTGGTATCTTGGAAATAATGAAAGGGAGACTAAGCCGCCGCGCTCGGGTCTCCCTCGGATTGTTTATCTGATAATTAATTATACAGGAAGAATAGCTGCTGTTAACTTCATGTTTATTATCTGCTGCCTGCCTATTTTCACGGCACCCGCCGCAGTCATGGCAATGAACCGTTATCTGATAAAAATGTATCGTGACGGATATGCTTTTGATATGACAGATTTCTTCAAGGAATTTAAGTCAGAGATCTTCAGGGCATTACCGCTGGGGATCCTTTCAGCAGCTGTGATATTTTATGGTTTTTATATTGCAAGTCTTGCAGGTAATTATCGCGGAACAGACCTGTCTGCCATGATGTCGTCGATAGGAATTATCTGCATGACGGTCGGAACTGTTTTTGCTGCATACGCATTTACAATGGCTGCAATACTGGAACTGAATATTACAGGGATCATAAGAAACTCTGTGATATTTATCCTGATCGAATGGAAGGCAAATCTGAAGCTTATCCTGCTCTTATTTATATCTGTTTTTCTGTCTTTAAGCCTGCTGCCGTTCTCATTGATCGTGACGGCTGTTTTCGGAGCTGCGCTGGAGCAGTTATTCATCATAAATATAATAAATGAAGTTATTGACCGGCGGATACTGAAAAGTAATTTGAACTGATACCGCCCAATGAGTTGCCGAGCGTGATTACAAGCAGACGGATGAACATTTCTCCCGAGTACGCCTGTGCAGCGTTATAATAAAACATATCAGCGACGCAGTGCTCGGTGCCTGCTAAAATGAAGCCCATTACAGCGAGAAATATTGCGATATATTTCCCGATTGTGTGGGTATTTTTTTTATATTCGTCCACTGCGATGAAAATGAAGATATTGCATAAAATACCGAGTAAAAAGAGACTTAAATAGCTGTCTTCATTCTTGACCCTGCATAGTGCAGCGGCCTTTTCATTTATAGCGGGACCGATCCTTGAATTCAGTATTATCAGAGATAAGATCAGCGAGCCGATGAAATTCCCTAACCAGATTATGATTATATTTATGAGATTCTTTATGCGGTCGCCTTCAAGGATATAGCATACCTTTCCGGTAAAGAGGCTGAAGTTCATCGTTAAAACAACGAAAAGCCCGATGCTGAACAATGCAGAGCCGATCACTTTATTATCTACGGAAAGATATATCATTCCGCCCAGACCAATGGAAAAACCGGCCAGAACCGCAGTTAAAAAGGTTTTAGAATATTTCATTGTTAATCCCTCCCTTTAGCATAATATGATTACATAGTATCCTATGGAGTTCTGTTTGTCCAATAGAAGCTCATATAGAATTGTAGCCATATTGACTGCGAAGGAAAAGCGGTGTAAAACAGATATAAAACAAAAAAAGGAGCCTGAATTAGTGATTACGATTAGAGATGCTGAACTGTCTGATGCAGAAAGACTGGTAGAGATTTACGATTATTATGTTAAAGATACGGCGATCACCTTCGAATATGATACACCTTCACCCGATGAATTCAGATCCCGGATGGAGCAGATAATGGAACGTTATCCCTACCGTGTTATTTTAAGGGATGGGAAGATAGAAGGCTATGCATATGCAAGGGCGTTTGTCGGAAGAGCGGCTTACGACTGGTCGTGCGAATTGACCATTTATCTTGACAGGGATGCAAAGAAATGCGGCATGGGAAGAATGCTCTATGAAGATCTGGAAGCAATACTTAAGAAAATGGGAATCCTGAATCTTTATGCATGTATAGGTTATCCGGAAAAGGAAGATGAATATCTGACACGAAACAGCGCTGAATTTCATGCACACCTTGGCTTTGAGACTGTCGGAGAGTTCCATAAATGCGGATATAAATTCGGACGATGGTACAATATGATATGGATGGAAAAGATAGTGGGAGAACATGGAATTGCGAAAAAAATATCCCGTGGGTGATTCAAACCCACGGGACTTTTTTAGTTGTTTGGAAGAATTGTTATTTCCGCACCGTTGCTTGTTACATGACCGCCCTTGAAGATTACTTTGTTTCCACTCTTCAATTCGTAGTCCACATTTGGCTTAAGGTTGTAAACGCTGACACGCTTTTTGCCGCTGTGGTTCTTTGTTGTAACCATTACAAGCTGGATCTTGCTGATATTACCTTTTTTTACCTTAACGACAAGGTCACCGGTCTTTGAAGCATATTTCTTGGCACTGTATATTTTGTTGCCGGAAACCTGGGCAGGATATTCAGTGATCTCATAAAGCACGTCCTCATGTCTGAGAGCTCTGCTTACAAGAAGGATATCCTTTGTTACTTTCTTTAAGACTGCTTTATCTCTAAAGGCTGTTCTTAAATCTTTTCTTGAAATAGAGATCCTTGTGATCTGAGCCTTTATCTTGTCGGACTCTGTTGCGGTGCTGATGCTGTCGTTGTGGGTTCTTGCGCTGAGTCTTACATCAAGTCCGCTGAAAGTTGTTGAATAGCTGCCGTTTGAAACGGTGAAAGTCATATTTACATCGTTACCGTATTTAATTCTTTTTCCAACATAGGGAAGTGCTTCACATGAACTGATGGTTATGGCGCTTCCGTTTGCAACTATTTTTGATAATTCAGCTGCAGATACTGTCTTTGAACCATAAAATTCGTTCTTTGATCTTGAGTCGGAACTAACGGAACTGTTGCTTACGGTTGAGTCGTTTTCTGTCTCTTCGATCGCAACAACCTGCTCGTTGTCTGACTGAGATTCTTCTGCAAAAGCAGGGCTTGTGCAGCTGAAGAACATAGCCATTGAAAGAATTAAAGCTAATGATTTTTTGTTCATAAATTTTCTCCCTTTCTCCTATATAAACTCATGTTTATATTTGACTAAATGTTGCCGGATGTCCGTTTTTGTAACGCCGTTGCTCAAAGCTGACGCTT
>CAJORC010000164.1 GCA_905236615.1 uncultured Lachnospiraceae bacterium | reverse complement strand
TAGGAGGGATAAGGCGTGAAAGGCAGAATGAGTACTGAGCTGGGAACCATATTAATAGATACAGAGGCTATAGCGCAGTATGCCGGTTCTGAGGCAATGGAGTGCTTCGGAATTGTGGGTATGGCGGCTTTTTCCGTAAAAGACGGCTTTGTAAAGCTTTTGAAGCAGGAAAACTTAAGCCGGGGCATAATTGTAAGGATAAATGGAAATAAACTTACAATTGATTTCCATATTATAGTTGCGTATGGAGTCAGCATTCAGACAGTTGCGAGAAACCTTATTGACTCGGTGCAGTATAAACTGGAAAAATACACAGGTTTCAAGGTAGAAAAGATAAATATCTATGTTGAGGATGTAAGAGTAATAGATTGATATAAATTTATCTCAGTAGTTTTGGAGGAATAGTAAATTGTCAATAGCCAAGATAAATGCGGCAACGGTACGAATGTGTTTTCTTGCCGGCGCTGATTCTTTAAGTGCAAAATCCGATCTTATAAATGAGCTGAATGTATTTCCGGTACCGGATGGAGATACCGGAACAAACATGGCCATGACGATAGAGTCAGCGGTAAAGGAAGTCGCATCATTAAAGAACAACTGCTCTATGGAGGAACTGAGCCATGCCATAGCTATGGGTTCGCTCCGTGGTGCAAGGGGAAACTCAGGAGTTATTCTTTCCCAGTTCTTGAGAGGATTTTCAAAAGTTGCGGAAGAACATGACGAGCTTGATGCAAGACTTATAGCAGCAGCTTTTAACAGGGCAGCCGAAACAGCTTATAAGGCAGTGATGAAGCCGAAAGAAGGAACAATACTTACGGTTGCAAAGGGAGTGGCAGAGAAAAGCACGGAGCTTTCAATGGATAATTCCTTAAAGCCCGGCAAATTTGCAGATGAAGTGCTTCATCATGCGGAATACGTTTTATCACAGACTCCGGAGCTGCTTCCGGTATTGAAAGAAGCCGGAGTAGTTGACAGCGGCGGAAAGGGACTTGTTGAGTTCATAAGAGGTGTAGCTGATTTCGTTAATAACAGAAAGACAGAAGTTAACATTGACCTGAAAGCTGAAAAGTCTGAAAACCTGTCAGCCGAGCCAAACAGAGAAGTTCTGGAAACTGCAGATATTAAATTCGGATACTGCACAGAGTTCATTCTTGAAACCAGAGAGGCTTTTGGCGAAAAGGAAGAAGCCGAACTTAAGGAATTTCTGAATTCGATAGGCGATTCCATTGTTTGTGTTGCAATGGATAAAATGGTTAAAGTACATGTTCATACGAATCATCCGGGAACAGTATTTGAGGAGGCTCTGAAGCTTGGAGAGCTTACATCGCTTAAAGTTGACAATATGCGAAAGGAGCATAACGAACGTCTCTTTAAGATGGATGGTGAAAAAGCAGAAGAGATAAAAGAGCAGGCATATAAAAAGTACGGATTTGCTGTGGTTGCAGCCGGTGACGGAATTAAAGAGATATTTGAAAGTCTCGGTGCTGATGCGGTGATCAACGGCGGACAGACAATGAATCCTTCAACAGAGGATATCCTTAAGGCTTGTGAGGGAATAGCTGCGGAAAACATATTTTTATTCCCTAATAATAAAAACATCCTGCTTGCATCAAAGCAGGCCGCTGCAATGGCAGAAGGAAAGAAGATAATAGTCATTCCTTCGAAAACCATTCCTCAGGGAATAACGGCCATGATCGGTTTTGTTGAGGATTTCAGCGTCGAGGAAAATGAAGAGACCATGACGGAGCTTCTTTCAACGGTCAAGACCGGTGAGATCACTTATGCGGTAAGGGATACCGAGATCGACGGAAAGAAGATTTCAGAGGGCGATATCATAGGAATTGATGATCATACCGTATGTGCTGTTGGAAAGGCGATAGATACGACAACCATGGAACTTATCAACAGCATGGTTGACGAGGACAGTTCTGTCATAACGATCTATTACGGTTCTGAAATGGATGAGGCACAGGCAGACAGACTTGCGGGAAAAGTTGCTGATAAATACCCGGATATTGAGGTTGAGGTTAATGCCGGCGGTCAGAATGTATATTACTATATAGTGTCGGTTGAATAATATGAAACTTTCGGACAATATAAAAAACTTAAAAGGTATCGGAGAGAAGACATCGGCTTTGTTTAACAAAGTCGGGGTCTTTTCTTTATGGGATCTCCTGAATTATCTTCCGAGAGATTTCATGCAGTATCCGGAGCTTACGAAACTAAAGGACATCCATGAGGGTGAAACTGTTGCAGCTGCATTAACGGTTCAGGGAGAGGCAAATGTGATACGTGTTTCGAAATTATCGATCCTTTCCTGTACAGCAGCTGATGACAGCGGAAAGATCAGGCTTACATGGTTCAATTCCCCCTATTTAAAAAAGATGATACGTCCCGGGATGACAAGGGTATTCTATGGTAAGGTCGGAAGCTACAGAAATGCTGCTTCGATCGAGCATCCCAAAATCTATAAAAAAGAAGACTACTTAAATAAGATCATGGTACTTGAGCCGGTTTATCCTGCAACTTTCGGGTTAACAAGCGACAGGATAAGAAAGACGATAGATAAGGCTTTTGAGATTTTAGGCGATATAGATGATTATTTACCGGAAAATGTACGTGAAAAGTATGGCCTGATGAAACTTTATGATGCACTCAGGACCCTTCATTCGCCCGCTGAAAAGTCATTGATGAAAGAGGCGAAAAAAAGGCTTGCTTTTGATGAGTTTCTGAATTTCATGATTTCGATAAATGCATTGAAGGATGAAAAGGCGGAACTTGATAATATTTATCCCGTGAAGGAGTCTGAGGATGCAGGGAAGATAATCGATAATCTGCCATATAAGCTTACCGTTGCGCAGGAGAGGACTTTTAAGGAAATAATGACCGATATGAAGGGCGCGCGTCCCATGAACAGGCTTGTGCAGGGAGATGTCGGTTCGGGCAAGACGATAGTTGCCCTGCTTGCAATGGTTACAGCGGCATCGAACGGTTATCAGAGTGCAATGATGGCACCGACGGAAGTTCTGGCAGCGCAGCACGCAGGAAAGATCAGAAAAACACTTGATGAATTCGGTATTGATGCTGAAGTTATTCTTCTGAGCGGCTCTCTTACGGCAAAGCAGAAGAGAGAGGCAAAAGAAAAGATCGCAGACGGAACTGCAAAGATAGTCATTGGAACGCAGGCGCTCATACAGGATGGAGTAGAATTTAATAATCTTGCTCTGGTGGTCACTGATGAGCAGCACCGTTTCGGGGTG
>CAJORC010000163.1 GCA_905236615.1 uncultured Lachnospiraceae bacterium | reverse complement strand
TGCTAAACAGACAGAAAACAGCGAGCAGAGAAGTAAATCCTGTCTATTTAGCGTGGAAAGAAAAAGAAACATCTGTAAAAGAACTGGAATCAAAGATTGAAATAAAGAAAGAAGATGTAAAAACAGCATCGGAAAATGCTGATGAAGCAAAAAGGGCATTAGAGAAAGCTAAAAGTGAACAGCCTGAAGCAGATAAACTTCAAAGGCTGATAGATAAAATAGAGGAAGAAGAAAAGAAATATCAGCAAAGAGATGAGTTGACCGGTGAAATAGAAAAACTCAGAAAGGCTGCGGAAGGATTTGCAGACGAAGAAAAAGCATTAGAGGAAAGAGACAGGGCACTCAGGAACGAAATCACGGTTCTCAAAGAGACAAAAGAAAAGCTTAAAGAAGCGCCTGAAAAACTTGCAGAAGTCAGGTCTCTTGGTGATAATTATAAAAATTTACTGGATAATATTGATAGTATCATTAATTCCAGAATACCGGAAAGAGTGACCAGACAAAAAAATCTTGAGAGTAAGCAAAAATCATATAAAGAGGCTTTCAAGTTATATGAAGAGGCTAATCTGGAGAGGATTAAAGCTGAGAGGATACTGGATGACTGTCGTGCAGGCATATTGGCTGACGGACTTGAAGAAGGGCAGAAATGTCCTGTCTGTGGATCGCTGCATCATCCGGAACTTGCGAAGATTACAGATGAGGCAATTTCTGAGGAAGCATTTAAGACACTGAAGGATAAAGAAGATAAGCTTCAATCTGCCAAGGATAATGCTAATATAGCTGCTGAATCTGCCAAAACAGCACTGATGGAATATGAAGACCGCCTGCGGGTTGATATTCTGGATTGTCTGGATAATAAACTGCTTGATGCCGGGAACAGATCTGAAAAAATTGATGATCTGATAAAAGCAATTAAAGAGACAGGGGATATTGTAAAGGATAAGATTAAAGAAAATACGATAGAGCAGAATGATTTGGAAGAAAAAAGCAAAATTCTGAAAAAGGCCGAAAAAGATTTAGAGGACGCGCAAAGTGCGAAAACCGAAGCATTGTCACGTGACAGGGAAGAATTTATAAATAGAAGGCAGAATACAGAGACGGAAAAAGCTGAAAAAGAAGCTGTACTGAAAACGCTGGAAAATCTTAGTTTTGGCAGTTGGAAAATGGCAAAATCCGAGCGCGATAAAGCCATGATGAAGAAGAAGGGGATTTTGGATCAAATAGAAAATTCGGACGAAGCGAATAAAAGAGCGGACAACATCCTTGTGTCAGAGAAAGCGGCGCTTTGCACTTTGGAGGAATCGCTGAATAATGATAAAATAGAAGAGGAAGACAGAAGGCAGAAGCTCAAAGCGAAGCTTGATGAGAATAAGTTTGAATCTGTTGAGAACATGCTTAACTTTGTTTTGACCGAGGATGAAATCACGGAGGCAGAAAGAGAAATAAATGACTATAAGCAGGAGGTTATAACAAATAAGAAACAGCTTGAAGATGCAGAGAAGGATGCAGAAGGCCGTGAGTTTACTGATGTGGATTCATTGAGGAAAAAATGTGAAGAACAGCAGGTTGAGCTGACAAAAAAGCGTGATCTGGTCAATTCCATCACTAACAGACTTAATGGTAATAAAGATAAGCTGGAGAAGATTTCATCAAAGGAAGCTGAGATGGAAAAGGCACGAAAAGAAAACGGCATTTGTACCAGATTATACAACCTTGTAAAAGGTACAACCGGTAATGGAAAGATTACTTTGGAACAATATATCCAGGCGGCAGGCTTTGACGGGATCATTGCTGCTGCAAACAGACGACTTCTTCCCATGAGTGACGGTCAGTATGAGTTATTCCGGCAGGAGGACTCGCTTGGAAAGAAGAGCAATACATTTCTTGATCTTGAGGTTCTTGATAATTCGACAGGGCACAGAAGACCTGTTGGAAATCTTTCCGGCGGAGAGAGCTTTAAGGCTTCTCTCAGCCTTGCTCTGGGGTTGTCTGATACAGTCTCTCAAAATCTTGGCGGTATTCAAATGGATGCCTTGTTCATTGATGAAGGATTTGGAACGTTAGACCGTAAGTCGATTGAAAGTGCTATGGATATCTTAATCAATCTGTCAGGAACCAGTAAACTTGTTGGAATAATAAGCCATCGGGAAGAACTGATGGAGAATATACCGCAGCAGATCCGGGTTAAGAAAACCAAAGAAGGCAGTCAATTAATCTTTGAAACAGGACTTTGAGAATTCAGGGAATACGTCGCAAGTTAACATAATAGCGTTATGTTAACTTGCGCTTTCCGCTTTTTGGTTTTTACCTTATTGGAGCCATCAGTAATTTTCCGCTTCCCCTATATACATTAACGAGACCTTCTCCGGATGCGGCAGAACCTATAAGTGTTTGCCCCGCTCTCTCTACAGTAAAACTTAAGCTTCCTGACCATGCTATTACAAATGAACCATCCACTTTTATTACATCATCCTGAAGGTCAACTTCAACAAGTTCTTCCATAGGAACGTAAGACTCGATGACGGCTATGCCTCTTCCATTCATCATGAAGTTAAACAGTCCCTTACCGCCTGCTACTGCCGATGACATGTTCTGACGAGTTTGGATTGTCCTTTGAAGTGTCAAGTCGCATGAATAAAAACATTCATCATCCACAACAAGTGAACCACCAAAATCTGACACATTAACCGGCAACAGAAACTTATATGTTGGCTCTGTTACAAGAAGGCCATCACCATAGTATTCAGGATTGACAGCTGCCTCTTTTGTTGCTGCTCCCTTGAATGCTTTACCTATAAGGTCTCCTACACCTTTGATTCCGGTATTCATCTGTACATTACCGAGCATCCACTGCATTGCTCCATGCTGTAAACATATGCCATTGCTTTGCGCCAAATTAATCACAAGTTGTCTTTTATGTACATTCATTTTTGCTGCATAATAAGCACTTAATGCATTCGAGGCATCAACACTTAGATCGCGTTCGTATTGGATAACTGTGTATGGACCTCGCTGTGCTACTGTCTTGATATTTGGATTTTCTAAAAAGTTTGTAAGTCTGTTCATTTACAGTTTCTCCTTTTTACCTTTAGATGAGATGACATGACATTGTATATACCTGTCTTTGTGATAATGTTTTTATGTTAAAGTTGTAAGTTCATTTAGATTATACAACGATACAAATATAATTTTTGTTCTGTCTTTTATCCAAAATTACTTCTTAAGACAAATCTGCACATATGTAAATTGCAACTGATTTAAGCTTATTCACAAATTGCTTCTGCATACGGATCCGTGGGATACATCTTTCCATGAGATATTGCAGGTCATCCTGAGTAAGATCTTCGGAAAACTGGAAGTTTTCCCATTTATCGAAGCATTTGTTGTGTTTTTTCGTCCTTTATAATTATATTCAACTGACAAGTTATGTTCTTTTCAGATGCCCCTGCAAACTTATCTGTTCTTGCAACTCAAAGACTGGTTTTATGAACTTGCGCAACAGCTGCTCGAGCCCGTTGCGTTTAAATTGACATGCGAGCCGGAGAAAGATAAAATTATTATCGAATAATCAATGTAAATGGAGAGGATTTTTTTATGGGAAAAGATGCTAAAGTAGCACCATACAAGGAAATTAAGAGAAGAAACTTCTTAGAGATCGGATTTAGACTCTTTTCAGAGAAAAGTATTGAGGAAGTTACTCTTAACGACATCGGAAAGGAAAGCCCATACGGAGTGGCGACTCTTTACCGTTATTTTAATAAAAAAACGGGGTTCGTGGTTGCAGTCGCTGCATGGAAATGGGAAGAATTCCGGGAGGAAAACACAAAACGCCGCCCTAAAGTTGATTTTGAAGGGATGACCGCGCTGCAGATGTTTGATTTCTATCTGGATTCATTTTTGGAGTTGTACAAGAACCATAGGGATCTTATCAGATTCAATCACTTTTTTGGAACCTACATACAGTCTGAGAATATCGATGCAGAAACGATACGACCATATCAGGACATAATAAAGGAGCTTGAAAGACGTTTCCATGACATATATCTGAAAGCAGAAAAGGATAAAACACTTCGGACTGATCTTCCGGAGCAGGCGATATTTTCCACAACGCTTCATTTGATGTTTTCATCTGTCACGAGATATGCCGTAGGACTATTTTATATACCGGAAAAGGGATTTGACGCGATTGAGGAATTGCAGACATTGAAGGAAATGCTGATTACAAGGTACGGGGTAGAAACGTAGTGAACTACTCCGACTTATAGAAGTCGGAGCTTCCTGCTTCAACCACTACTGCATTGGCTACGATGATACGTAACTCAATGTCTTA
>CAJORC010000162.1 GCA_905236615.1 uncultured Lachnospiraceae bacterium | reverse complement strand
GGACAAAAGTTCCCGACTCGAATATTTTGCTCAAGGTCAGGGGAACGGTCCGCGCAGGAAGTAATTATACGATATCGATAAAGAAACTGAAAGGTGCAAAATATAAGAAACTCAATAAAAAGCTGAAGAAGGTTTTTGCATCAAACAGCTGGAATGTAAACCAGTATGAGATGACGCTCAGCGGTAGTTCGATAGCTTCAAAGGGACTTGCAAAAAAGAACGGACAGGTAATAGTTAAATTTAAGAAAGACGGAGTTTCAATAAAGAATGTCTGGGCTGTGATTCTTTACAATACACCCAAGGGAACTGAGAAGAAAAAAACAGTAAAAGTTAAAAAGAATTGCTATGATTATAATGAAAACGATAACTGTATGACTTTCAGCGGAAATTTCAAAGGAAGTGTAAGCATAAACAGATAAGAGACGAAGAAAAAATCCGGCACCTTTCAAAATAGAAGGGGGCCGGAATGTTTTTTGTCAGTAATCAAGCTTTCGTTCGTTTCTTACCTGCTCTAAGTCAATTAAGATGTCTTCAAGGGACATACCCATTTCGGAGTCCATGGCTGCGGCCATGGTGCCCTCTGCGAGAGGACAGTCCGCAAGCTTTATCTTGGGATTGTTCTTTTCTTCGATGACCATTTCGGTAGTCATTATAGCACTTCCCATGTCAACAAGGACGATAACTCCGTCTTCGCTTGAAACGGAATCAATGGCATCGCTTATAATACCAAAATTTGTTCCGTAAGAGCCGTCCGGCATACCTCCGGCAGCAGCGATGGGACATGACTTTGCCATTACTCCGGCAAAATCTTTTACACCTTCTGCAAGCTTAAAGCTGTGAGAAACAATTACAATTCCGACCATAATTTCTCCCCTCCTCTATTGTTTAAGAGTTTCATAAACAGATTCGATGATCATTTTGTATGATGTTGCACCGGGATCCTGATAGCCAATACTTCTTACGCCTAAGTAACTTGCGCGTCCCTTCGTTGCAGCAATGGTTTTTGTATAATATACACCGTCTTCTGCGGCGGCAACGGCTTCTCTCAGCGCAGTAATGCTGTCATCTCCGTTTGCAAGAGAAGTTTTAAGGGCGGTAAGTGAAGGTATCATGGAGTCCAGCATGGTTTTTTCGCCTTGGGTAGAGCGTCCTCTCTTCATAACGCCTTCGATAGCCAATTCAAGAGCCGAGACAAAATCGTTTATATCAAAATTTTCTTTGCCCTTAAGCGCAGCTCCTGCTTTCATAAATGCAGTACCGTAAAGAGGTCCGGATGCGCCTCCGACAGTAGCTACAAGAGTCATACCGACAGATTTCAAGAGTTCTGCAGGCTCCAGTGAAGAGAACTCGGGGAGCTTCTTTTTTACTTCGTTGAAACCTCTTGCCATGTTTATTCCGTGATCTCCGTCACCTATAAAGCTGTCGAGTTCGCCAAGAAAATCTTTTTCCATATCTATTTTTTCAGCAATGTTTTTTATAATACTGATGAGTCCTTCGGTATTCATAAAATACCCCCTAGCAGGTAAATGCAGGAGTGACAGCCTTTGCGTCTAAAAGCTCCTTTAATTCATCATCAAGTCTCAGAAGCGTGATGGAAAAGCCTGCCATTTCCAGTGAAGTCATGTATTCGCCGCAAAATGTCTTATAGACTTTTATGTTTTTTGAGGCAAGAACATCGGCAACGTGGTTGTTGATTATAAAAAGTTCCATCAGTGGTGTTGCGCCGGCGGAATTTATGAGAACGGCAACCTCCCTGCCGGTAAAATCAAGATCACCGAGTATACGTTCAAGAAGTATATCCGTGATCTGATCGGCAGTCATCATCTTGTCCCGATAGGTTCCGGGTTCGCCGTGTACGCCTATTCCGATCTCGATCTCATCTTCACCGATCTCAAAGCCGGGTCTTCCGGCAGCCGGTATTGTACAGGGACTTATTGCGGCTCCCATTGTTCTGACATTTGCAATAGCCTTTTCGGCGACGGCTTTGACTTCTTCAAGAGATGCGCCGCTTTCGGCTTTGGCACCCGTGATCTTATTTACAAGGACTGCTCCGGCAACTCCGCGTCTTCCTGTTGTCCAGGTACTGTCCTTAACGGCAACGTCATCGTTGATAATGACCTGATCGACCTGAATTCCTTCATCGGCAGCCATTTCGGCAGCCATCTCAAAATTCATGACATCCCCTGTATAATTCATGACCATCATAAGAACACCTTTACCGGTGTCGATGCTCTTTATTCCTTCATAGATCATATCAGGAGTAGGAGAAGTGAATACGGCACCGGGAACACAGGCATCGAGAATTCCCTCGCCAATATAGCCGCAGTGACCGGGTTCATGACCGCTTCCTCCCCCTCCGATAAGAGCTACTTTATTCTCTTTTCTTTCAGCACGGACAAGGACATTTCCACAATCAAGTTTGCGTAAGTACTGGGGATAGGCTTTTACCATTCCCTGAATCATTTCATTCTCGACATCAGAAACTGCATTAATGAATTTCTTCATTTGAAATGCCCTCCTCTATAAAAATCTATCAAAATATACACAAATATATGTAAATTTTAGCACTCTGTTGTTAAAATCGCAAATAATAAGCTGGCGGCTTTATCTATTTTACGCTAAAATATTGGTTAAAATTTATAAAAAGAAAATAAAAAACACGGGGACGGATTAAGATGAAGATAATAGAGATAAACGATGGCGAAGATATTAACGAAATGCTGGACAGGGCAGGAGCGGACAGTGAAGAGGAGGTTTTGATAAAGCTGGGAGCAGGCAGATATGAAGGACCGGTAACCATAGACAGACCAAATACGATCATAGAAGGAGCAGATGCTTTTTCAACGGTCATAACGGGAAGTCTGGGGGCTTATGAGATTATGGAGGATGGCTTAAAGCGGGGGACTTTCAGAACGCAGACCTTATTTATCGATGCGGATAATGTGAAGTTAAAGAATCTGACGGTTGAGAATACTGCCGGGGATGGTGATAAGGCAGGGCAGGCAATAGCGCTGTATGCGGATGGAGACGGACTGCTTTTTGAAAACTGCCGTTTCCTCGGACATCAGGATACATTGTTTACGGCACCGCTGCCCGAAAAGGAGGTTGAACCCGGAGGATTCAGGGGGCCTAAGGAAAATGCACCGAGACGGATGGGGAAGCATTATTATAAGAATTGTTATATAGAGGGTGATGTTGACTTTATATTCGGCGGGGCGGAAGCCCTGTTCGAAAACTGCGAGATACATTCATTAAAAAGGGATAAAGGATATATTACCGCAGCTTCGACTCCAAAAGAAGCTGAATTCGGGTATGTATTTTACAAATGCAGGTTCAGCTCTGACTCTGATGATGCTACCTATTATATAGGAAGACCGTGGAGAGAATATGCAAAGACCGTACTTATAGAGTGTGAACTCGGAAAACATATCGCAGGGGAAGGATGGCATGACTGGAACGGCAGAGGTTCCGGCGGCGGAGTTTATTATGCCGAATACAGTTCTCACGGATTTGGTGCAGCTGATGACAGGAGAGCAGGATTTGCACATATATTGACAGAAGATGAGGCGGAAAAGTACAAGGCGCTGTTTTTGAAAAACAGATAAATACTCTCCGTTGAATACAGTTTGACATATCATAGAGGCATTGGACGGACTCTTATACAGAAGACGGATAATGCCTCTGTTTATGCGGCTTCAGAAGATATTGTATTCAAACTGGTACTATGTCAGATAAAAAATAATACATGACATTCGTTTGACATAAAATTCATCAGAATTAACAAAAATTCATACGATAAATTAAGCTTTCTGATAAATGAAAGACTGAAAACTTGTGCGAAGTGTACAAAAAAGAACGAAAAATCATGCAATTAGGCAAAATATACAATGTGTTAAACGGTTGACACACATCTGCCATCGTGATATTATCATATATGTCAAGAGGAACAACCGATTGACATATGTTAAATGTTATATGAGAGGTGTGCATATCATAAGGAGGATTGCATGAAAAACATGAAAAAGCTTTTTGCTATGGGACTTACAGTTGCTATGACAGCTTCGCTTCTTGCAGGCTGCGGTGGCGGATCAACAACAGAGAATGCAGGTTCAGCTGCGGCTGGCAGTGAAGCAGCTACAAAGGCAGCTTCAAACGGAGATGTAAATATCACGATCTTCAACTCCAAGATGGAGATTCAGGATCAGATGGTAGCTATGGCTGAGAAGTATTCAGCCGAGACAGGTGTGGGTGTTGAAGTTTACTACTCAAGCGACACGGTAGCAGCTCACCTTTCAACAAAATATGCTTCAAACGATCCTTACACGATCGCAATGGTAGATGCAAAGGACGTATATTCACTTGCAGCAGATCACGCAGTTGATTTAAGTGATCAGGACTGGGTTAAGGATACATCAAGTGCTATCGCAATCGACGGAAAGACATACGGCTTCCCTGTTTGCGTAGAGGCAAGAGGTATCATCTACAACGCTGATGCTATAAAGAAGATTACAGGTGAAGATTTTGATCCTTCAAAGTACAGCAAATTATCAGATTTCAAGGCTCTTATCGATACACTTAAGGCTGGCGGAATGGAAACACCCGTTGGTATCATGAAGGAAGACTGGTCACTCGGTGCTCACTATCTTGCAGAAGTTTATGAGCAGAGAGAAGATCCCGATTCATTCGTAGCATCTCTTAAAGATGGTTCTGTAAAGATCGAAGATGATGCAAAGTTCAACAGCATGATGGATACATTTGATGTTCTTAAGGCTAACAACTATGCTGCTTCATCAGCAATTTCAGCAGAGCGTGAAGTTACAGAGCAGAAGCTTGCTGAAGGCGAGATCGCATTCATGTTCGGCGGTAACTGGGACTGGTCAGTAATCAATGCTTATGATTACACAGAGAACATGGGAATCATGCCTGTTCCTCAGGACACAGATGATGATTCTAACACAAAGCTTGTAGGCGGCGGTTCAAAGTACTTCTTCATCGACTCAGCTGAGAGCATCACTCCTGAGCAGCAGCAGGCAGCTAAGGACTTCCTTAACTGGCTCGTATACAACGATGAGGGACAGAACTTCCTTGTAAATGAGTGTGCACTTGTTCCTGCATTCTCAAACATCACACTTCCTGTATCTGATCCTCTTGGAAGCTCAGTAAAGAGCTATGCAGATAAGGGACTTCTTATAGCTAACTACAACTACCTTCCTGATGATCACTATGCAGTACTTGGTGCTTCATTCCAGAAGTATCTTGCAGGTGAGTCAGACCGTAAAGAATTTGCAGGCGCTATTGATGAGTATTGGACATCACAGAAATAATTAAGTCTTTTATTATCGGGTACCGTTGTCAAAGGCGGTACCTGATTTACCTTAAAGGAACAATTAAATTCATTTATAAAGGGTGAACAGGAGGACAAGATGAAAAGAAATACCATGTCGTACAAAGTCAGCCAATTCCTGATGTTTGCCGGACCTGCAGCAGTTCTTTT
>CAJORC010000161.1 GCA_905236615.1 uncultured Lachnospiraceae bacterium | reverse complement strand
CTTCAATAATGTTCATCTTTTTTCTCCCTTTCGATGTGGTTTTGAGTTCCTGCGCACATTCTCGGTTCAAAGGGGAGAAAAGAAAAGAGCAACGCGACCAAGTTGCAAAAACGGTCTACCAAGTTGCTCTTTTTCGACGAATTCAGCTTAAAAAGGACTTATTCTTCGTCTCTTATGGAATCAAGCGCCGTATTGATCTGCTTGTCTTCTGCCTTATATATCCAGGCGGTGACGATCCAAACGAAAACATAGACGCAGATGAATATAAGCATTACGATCGCGTATCCCATGAAGTTCGAATACCACTTGAAAAGAAGGCCCAGAAGCGATACCGCAATGAACAGAATGCTGAAATGAGCGGCTATCCGAAGCTTATAGTGGCTCTGGTTTTCTTCCGCGATCAGGAGTACTGGCAGTGAGCAAAGAATTCCTGTCAGCAGTACGCTCGGGATAAAGTACCATTCGGAGATATACTCATCTCCAATCAGATGGTAGATGATCTGAGCGATTCCCACGCCCAGGAAGATACCCGTTGATATAAAGCTTGCCTGCATGAAAAGGAGTTTAAGGCTTCTCATATATCAAGCCTCCTTTTGATTTCTTTTACGTAGCTTCTGGATATGACGATCTTCTCATCGTTGAGCAGCGTTGCTTCCATCCTTCCGCTGATGTCGGATTTGACGCCTTTGATCTTCCTGAGGTTGACGATCATGGATTTGGAAACCCTCAGGAAATATGCGCCAAGCGTCTCTTCAAGCTCATAAAGCCTGAGCCTTGTCTCGTAGCAGTTCTGTTTTGTGTATACGAAAGATTTCTTGTCTACAGACTCTATATAGTAGAGCGCCGAGACATCGATAAACACATTGTTTCCGTCTTTGATGAGCGGGATCTTTCTCTGGTTTCCCTCAAGGATCTCGATGGCAGCCTTAATGTCATCAGACTTAATCTGAGCCCTTATCAGCGCTTCTTCCTTTTCGGGAGAATCAACCTGTTCAAATCTTACCCGCATATCCGCTCCGCAAATGTGTTCTTAATTTCACGGCTATTATACATTAAAAGAGCCGGACGGTTTTATCCGCCCGGCTTACTTCTTTAAGTATTTACTTAACCTTTATCGTAAAAGTTACTGTCTGGCTTAACGGCTTGACATCCTCATTGCCTGCAGCAGTTACAGTGCATTTGATCACGTAAGCACCTTTTTTGATCTTCTTCTTAACGGTAACCACACCGTTGGAAGGATTGATCTTGAAGTATTTCTTGAACTTTGTCTTTGAAACGCTAACGAGCTTATATGTAACTTTGCCCTTTGCATCCGCCACGGTCATGACTTTGGCTCTGGGTACCGTGCGGCTCTTTTTCTTTAGTTTCTTGTATTTAACAGTGACTGCATTGCCGGTGACTGTCAGTGTGTTTTCAGCCTTCTTTGAAGGGATGACCGTGCCGTCTGACAGGTGTATTGCGGCAACCTGTATTCCTTTGTTATCTTCGTGGATACTGATCTTATTCCATGCACTCTTTTTGCCTCCATAGTAGACATCGTTAAGCAAAGGGCAGTTTGTGAATGCATCGCATTTAATTGATTTAACACCGGCCGGTATATTTATAGACGCCAGGGAACTACAGTTCATAAATGCACCTTTCTCGATTTCGGTCACACCATCGGGGATCTTAACGGATTTAAGGTTTGTGCACCCGTTGAACAGGTTGTAAGAGATACTCTTAAGTCCTGAAGGCAGCGTTACGCTTGTTAGATATTTACAATCCATAAAAGTACCGCCGCCAATGCCCACTATTCCGTTGGGAAGTTTAACTGTTTTAAGTTTCGTTTCAGCAAAAGCAAAGTTAGTGATCTTTGTTACGGTCTCCGGGATCTTGATTTCTGTAATAGCGGTATTGGCAAAAGCGCCATAGTCGATCCAATCCAATCCTTTATTGAGCTTAACGTTCTTAAGGCTGGTGCAGCCTTCAAAAGCATCTATCCAAATGCGTTTTACACTGCCGGGAATCGTAACGGACTTTAGGCTCGTGCAGCCTTCAAATGCATATTCGCCAATTTCAGTCACACTGGAAGGAATGGATATACTTTTTATCTTAGTGAATTTTCTAAAAGAGCTCTTACCGATGAAAGTGATCCCTTTACCGATCACGACTTTTTCGATCTTATTCCGATAACGGTGCCAGTGAGAATCATCATTATATGCAAAGTCGGGCATCTTTCCGGATCCGCTTATCGTAATCGTTTTGGTCTTCACGTTATATGTCCATTTAATGTTTTCGACCGTTCCTGTAGGATTAGCCTCCATCGGAGTTTTCTTATCAGTCTCGGCCGGAGTTTTTTCTTCTTTGACTTCAGGCTCTTCCATCTCACTTTCTTCCGTTGTCTGAGTTTCAGATGGTACTTCTGTTTCATCAGCCATGACCGGAACAGGTGTCATGACCATAGATGCACACATTGCTGCTGATAACAAAACTGATGTGATCTTTATGTGTTTCATTTTAATTCTCCTTTTGCTCTATACAGTCTTTTTAACCTTCCCAGTAAGCTACGGGTGGGATGTCCTTTCTCTTTTCGCCATTCTTTTTAGCGAGTTTTGTCGCAGATGAGGCATCGTCATAAAGTTCCTCAAAATGCTCGTCCATCCATGAACCTTTTACGATATAGATCG
>CAJORC010000160.1 GCA_905236615.1 uncultured Lachnospiraceae bacterium | reverse complement strand
CTTCTTACCTGTAACCTTAATCTTTGATGCGTTTATAACAATTACATAATCACCTGTATCAAGGAAAGGTGTGTATGTAGGCTTGTTTTTACCTCTGAGTACCATTGCCACGCGGGAAGCAACACGTCCGAGTGTCTGTCCCTCGGCATCTACAACGTACCATTTTCTCTCGATGGTAGCCGGGCTTGCCATATATGTATCCATTATTTTCCTCCAAATAAACAAAGAAATTAGAATATTGTTTCAGGCCGCAAGACCGGGGCTGTGGTTTGCAGCGCTTAATATTTTAACGTATCAGACTCTTCATGTCAAGATATATGAAGAAATTTCTTAATATTAAAAAAGCATAAAGCTATTATCTTTCCGTCCCAAAAAGCCGATATGGTATACAGGATATTGGATATCATATTGGCAAGGAGGTCGGGCATCCATGGATGAAAAACAGATGAAAAAAGAAAAAATCCTCTACTGTACCGTCACAAAGGGAAATTATGACCTTTATACCGACGGCGCCTCAGACTTTATAATCGTTGACCCCGTGAGAGGCTGCTTTGTAAACTATCATTACGACGGTTCCAACTGGATACCGAAAGCCACATTTGGCGCATAATATCATGAAAAGGGACGAAGCGCTCTTTCTAAAATACCGTGTACCGATGCTATCAGGGTTCCGTAATTTGTGAAGGGAACCCCTTCTTCTAATGCGCTTTTCATTCTGCCCTGCATTTCCTTCTCATTCAGCATGCATCCGCCGCAGTGAACTATAAGTGAATACTTTTTCAGATCATTCGGAAATGTTCCGCCGGAGCTCGTTTCAAATTCAAAGTCTTTCCCGGTAAATTCCCGAATCCAGCCGGGTAGCTTTACGGTTCCGATATCCCTGCACTGCCTTTTGTGGGTGCAGCCCTCGGATATCAGTATCTTTTCTCCGCCTTTCAGCTTCTTAAGACTCTCAACACCGTTCACCTGTGTTTCTAGCGTTCCCTTATATCTTGCCATCAGAATGGAAAAAGATGTTAATTCCACTTCTTCCGGAACTATTTTCATGACTTTTCCGAAAGCCTGTGAATCCGTAATTACCATTCTCGGCGGCTGGCTCATCCCTGCAAGTGTCTCTTCCAGTTCCGTTTCCTTGACCACCGTAGTTACCGCTCCAACCTCTAAAAGCTCTCTTATCACCATCTGCTGGGGGAGGATTATACGTCCCTTCGGTGCCGACTCATCTATCGGAATCACAAGTACGACATGCTCGCCTTTATTTATAATGTCGGACAGAAGCACACGGACATTTCCCGCCGACTGCTTCATCTGTGAAAGTTTCTCCTTCAGTTCCTCTATCCCGTCCAGAGTTTTCGAACTTACAACGACCGGATTTTTACTTTCATCATCAGCTGAGCTTTCCTCAATATCGGACTTATTACGAACGATCAGATATGGAATGGAGTTCTCCTTAAATATCTCTTCAAGTTCAGCTTCGCAGTTTCCCCTGCCCCTGCCGTCAGTTACAAGTACCGCAATGTCAGTCTGTCTCACTATCTCACGGGTCTTCTCTACCCTGAGCTCACCCAGCTCGCCTTCATCGTCAAAGCCCGGCGTATCAATAATGTAAACCGGGCCCAGAGGCAGTATCTCCATCGTCTTTTTAACCGGATCCGTCGTAGTTCCGGCAGTATCCGAGACCACAGACATGTTCTGGCCTGTGAGAGCATTTACAAGACTGGACTTTCCGGCATTTCTCCGTCCGAAAAAAGCAATATGAAGCCGTTCCGAAGCCGGTGTATCATTTAATCCCATTTTATCCTCCAAAATCAGATGTTGCCGGGTACGCAGCTGCACAATCCAACAGCCTTCCTCGGTATTATATCAGCCGTATCTTTTTCCGTATTATAAGCTTCCTTCATAAGTTCTGCCAGGGCTGTAATTCCTCTGAAGCCGAAAAATCCGCCATTTTCAATAATGTTCACAAAATGCTCTGTATTTGAAAACCATGCAGCTTTCTGCCCTATTGCGAGAATATCAGTCTTTTTACGCTCAGCCATTCTCTGCTCCGGAGCTATTATAGGGAGAATTTTCACCTTAGAGCCCGACTTTATCCGCTCCATGATCTCTTTCTCATGCTCAGCTGCCGTATCAGCATAAATATAGTTCAGATTAAAAGCATTTTCCAATAAGAATTCTGCAAGCGAAAAGATTTCCGGAGCGGCACTGTAGTCTATCGCGATCTCTCTGCTGCCAATGACATTATATAAACTTTTTACCGCATCTGAAGCTTCTTTTTCATAAATCTGCGGATCGTATTCAAGTCCCGTGAGCTCTGCAAGTTCTCTCATGGACTCCCGTATCTTTCCTGAAGAATAGCTCATGGGCATATAGATAAATTTCCGTCCGAGCCTCTCTGCCGTACGCCTTATCGCATCTTTTCCCGTAGGAAGTGTAGAGATAAATAATTCCGACTCTCCCAGTTTCAGAAATTCATCATAATCCCTGCAGTCCGGTAACTGCCTGATCTCCCAGCCGTTATCGGTAAGAAATTTCACGATATCGCTGTTTTCAGCAGTCGCCTTCATGTCAATGCCTAAAAGCGCCGCTGTTTTCTTCCTTACCTCTAAAGGCTTTAAATTTGAAAACATCGCATAACGAAGCTTCATTTCCGGAGATGGGCCGTTTTTCTGCATTATGGGATCCATATAGCATCTGCAGAAATCTATATCGGGAAAGCGTTTCCTAAGTTCCCCGTATACTTTTCCAAGATCCGTTCCCAGAAAAGCGTGAGTGCATACCGTAAAAAGCAGTACCGAACGCGGACGCTTTTCCAGACTTTCTATTGCCTCAGCCGTACCTTCGATGGTCACTGTTTCCAGATTGTCCTTAAACAGATCTTCCTCGTCAAAAGTAACGCAGCTGAAACGGTCTTCCGCACCCATTTCGAAAGCCGTCATGGTAACGCCCCGCATGCAGTTTATGGCACAGACGTATACCTGATGGCTGTCCGGGATCTGCATCCCAATATGAACTATGTTCCATGTGCCGTGCGCCGGCGGATTGTATTCTAGCATATTCTTGGCAGGAGCTCATGTCCCGGCTCAGGAAGTACAGTTTCGGTTCCGATCTCAGTTTTAAGGCTCACCAGTCCGCTGTGCTCCTCTGTGATAACTCCGATTTTTTTAGCGTCTTTTGTTTCGCTTATCTTCGAAAGCGTTTCTATAAGTTTATCCGACTTTTCATCGGGAACTATCATTACCATTGTTCCCTCGCAGGCAAGGTACAAAGGCTCCAGACCAAGCATGGAGCATACGCCCCTTACAGGCTCTGCTACAGGGATCTCCTCAGCTTCAAGTCTTACTCCGACGCCGCTTTCTTTGGTTATTTCATAAAGAACCGTTCCAACGCCGCCTCTCGTTGCGTCCCTTATCACATGGACGTCCCCGACTTCTTTTATTGCCGATTCCACACTTTTCCAGAGCGGTGCGCAGTCGCTCTTTATATCAGCCTCTATTCCATAATCATCACGGCTCAGAAGTATCGTCGCACCGTGGCGTCCCACGTCTCCGGTCACGATAACCGCATCTCCGGGCTTTGCCTTTGCTCCCGAAGGAACATTATCGGTGATGATCTCTCCGACTCCGGTGGTCGTTATGAATACTCCGTCCGCCTTTCCGTGGGGAACTACTTTTGTATCTCCCGCAACGATCTTAACCCCGACATAAGCCGCGGTTTCAGCCATGGATCTAACTATTTTTCTTAAATCTTCTTTTTCGAAGCCTTCTTCGATTATGAATGAACTTGTAAGATAGAGCGGTCTGGCGCCCATACAGGAAAGATCGTTCACCGTTCCGCAGATCGAGAGCTTTCCGATATTTCCACCCGGAAAGAACACCGGCGAAACAATAAATCCGTCCGTTGACATTGCGATCCTGCCCTTAGGCTGTGGAAGAACCGCCGCATCATCAGCGGTAAAATATTCGTTAGTGAAATTTTCCTTGAATACACTGTCTATCAGCGCCGCTGTCTGTTTTCCGCCGGCGCCCTCTGCAAGTGTTATTTTATCTGACATTTGTTTTATCCTTTCCATAAAGATAGTAGGCACTGCAGGTCCCCTCTCCCGAAACCATGCAGGCTCCCACTGGATGCTCCGGGCTGCATACTTTACCGAAAAGCGGACATTCCGCAGGTTTGCACATGCCTTTAAGAATCTCTCCGCAGCGGCATCCGGGATTTGATCTTCCGCTTCTTCTTTCTATTCCGAATTTTTTCTCGGCATCGAATTCAGCATATTCTGATTTAAGCGACATTCCGGAATCTGCTATTACCCCTATTCCGCGCCACTCCGCATCAGTCTCTTCCATGAACTGTCTGACCATCTTCTGTGCCTCGGGACTTCCCTCTGCCTTGACCACTCTGGGATAGGCATTCACGAAGAAGGGTTTTCCCGATTCCGATTTCTTTAATGCTATAGCTATCGCACTGATAAGCTCGTCTGCCGTAAAGCCAGCTATAACGCCGCTCACACCCTTCTCAAGCATTTTTTCACAGTCTGATATCCCGCTTATTGCATGAACATGTCCCGGATATATGAAAACATCCGCAAAGTCAGCCATTGCCTCATAAGCACCCGGCATGGTCTTATTGGCTGTAAGGAGTGAGAAATTCTTAAGTCCGTCTGCTATGGCATTTTTAACTGCAATAACCGATGACGGGGTAGTCGTTTCAAAACCTATGGACAGGAACGCCACTTCCTCATCCCTGTGCTCAGACGCATACTTCTCCGCGTCCTGCGGCGAGTAAACGACCTTCACCTTTGCGCCTGATGCCTTTGCCTCTGACAGGCTCTGCTCGGTTCCGGGAACTCTCACCAGATCACCGAAAGTGCATACCGTGACCTTTTTATCAAGGGCAAGTTCCACCGCCTCATCAATAAAGCCCGGCGGCGTTACGCATACCGGGCATCCGGGACCTGACACTATCTCTACGTTTTCATTCAGCAGCTCCCTGATTCCGAGCCTGAATATTTCATGTGTGTGGGTCCCACAGACTTCCATCATTCGAATTTTTCTGCCATTGTAATTTTTAATATATTCAACGGCAGCTTTTAACGACTCATTCATATTTCCGCCTCCGAATCAGAAAAGTCCCGAAAGAAGGTCTTCCGTTTCTTTCTTGTCGCTGTCTGTAATTTTAGCGATCGCAGAACCTGCATGCACCATTACATAATCTCCGGGCTCAAGGCTGTCTATCAGCTCTGCCGAAACAGTCCTCTTTGCTCCCGAAGCATCAACCAGTGCCACACCATCATTCACACTTACTACTTTAGCCTGCAAACCTACACACATAAAAATGTCTCCTCTATTCAAAACATAGTTTTACTTCTGAAGTTTATCATCTTAATAAATTGCGGTCAACCTGTCAGCTTTCAGCAGTATACGGATATTGTATTTTCTTCAATAATTTCTAATCTTTTTTTCATCTCTTACCGATAAAAGACTCGGAAGTTTCTTTTTTACCGGATTATGAAGGAGAATAAAACTATGACTAAAAAACAAAACAAACTTCTGATAAGCTTAACACTTGTCCTTTCTCTATCAATGTCTCAACCTATAATGGCAGAAGAAGAGATTAATTTAAATGATTCTGCACAAGCAAATGAGATTTCCGAAAGTCTGAATAGTCTGGCTCCGCATCCGGCCGGTCACATCAGCCTGCCCTGGGACAAAAACGTACCCATGCCCGACGAAGATTTATCATTCAGCGAGATAAAATCTATGATGGTTGACAGCGATGCTGAATCTTCCGGGACAGAGTTTCTATAAAGAAAACGGCAATTGGAAGGATTTTTATTATGAAACTAAAAATGGGAATTTCTGCATTGGAGCAAGAACTGTCTATACCGGTGATGACGTACTTGTAATGTCCTTCAGCGATGGTGCGACTGCAGGAACACCTTCCTATCAGTTCAGCTCGAAGAAGATAACCCCCGGTAAAAAAGCTCAGGATCAAGGCCGGTAATATTATCATGAAACCCAAAAAGAAAGACTATACCTGCACGGTTTCCGGCGATAATTTTATTCTTGAGTTCAAAAACAATTACAAAGGAAGTGTTGTTATCTGAAAAAAATCGGAGGCCGGATCTGATGTCCGACCTCCGATAATTAATCTGATACAGCAGCAAGCGCCTGTCCGACTGCAATTCCACCGTCATTAGGCGGAATGAGCGAATGCCTTAAGACCTTGATTTTTCGTCTCTCAAGCTCCTCTTCCGTGAGGCGCAGCAGCAGCAGGTTCTGAAATACTCCTCCGCTCAGTGCGGCTGTCCTGACAGCCGCTGCCTCGCCGGCTCTGACTACAGCCTCCGCCGTCATGGCAGCCAGAGAAGCATGGAAAAAATATGCGATTTTTTCAGTTTCTTCGCCTTTTTTCTTCATTTCAAGTATATCTGAAAAGAGCTCGTCCGTTGGCAGAATACCTAAGCCTTCATCAGAGATTTTGAGCTCATATTTCTTAAAATCATTTCCTCTGTAGCTTTCCGCTGCCGTCTGCAGCGCCATGGAAGCTTCTCCTTCGAAAGTTGACTTTCTTACAATTCCAAGAAGCGCACTGACCGCATCAAAAAGCCGTCCTGCGCTGGTCGATCTCACGCTATTGAGACCGTTCTTCTTCATCCGCGATATCACAAGCGCCTCTGAACTTCTGCATAAATCAAGGCTTTCCGCAGTTTTTATCAATGCCTCTTCGTCTTCCAGAATAGAATCCAGCATGGAAACAGCTATCTTCCAGCCTTCTTTTGAAGCGGAGTCTCCTCCGACGTGGCTGAAGGGTCTGATGCTGAAAAGCCTTTCAAAACCACTGAGTCCGGCTTGCATTATCTCACCGCCCCAAATAGTCCCGTCTGTTCCGTAGCCGGTTCCATCGTAGGCCGCGCCGATAAGATCTTCCAAATAGTCGTTTTCCGCCATGCATGACAATATATGGGCATAATGGTGCTGTACCCTGACAACTTTCCTTCCGGCTCTCTCTGCTATTGCAGTCGAATAGTAAGCCGGGTGAAGGTCACAGGCAACCGTGTCCGCCTTGACCTCAAGCATTTCCTCCATGCGCCCGATCGTTTCTTCCAGCGCCTGCTGTGAACGGATATCCGCCAGATCTCCTATATAAGCTGAAGGATAAAGCAGATTTCCCTTCGCTATGCAGAAGGTATTCTTAAGTTCTCCCCCGACTGCAAGCACATTTTTATTAAAATCACCTGTAAGGTGAAAAGGAAGCGGTGCATAGCCCCTTGAACGCCTTATCATATAAGGTTCACCCTTATAGAAATCCATGACCGAATCATCGGCACGCGTCCTTATATCACGGTCATTTGAAAGAATAATATCGCAGAATCCGGCAATCTCCGACAATGCTTCTTCATCCGTCCGGCAGATCGGAGCACCTGATACGTTTCCGCTCGTCATGACCAGTGCATCGGGCATATCAACACCATCTTCAAGAGAAAAAAGCAGGAGCTGTACGGGAGCGTAAGGCAGCATGACACCCACTTTTCTGCTTCCCGGTGCAACCGAATCAGCAATTTTGCTGCCTGCAGCTTTAGGGATTAAAACGATCGGCTTCTGGTGTCCGCTTATTATCTTCAGCAGTTCTTCGGCATCATCTCCAGGATCCGTTTCTCTCAGCAAGGTTTCCTTATCCTTAAGCATTACCGCAAAAGGCTTTACCGGACGCGATTTTCTCTGTCTCAGAGTTTTTACAGCATCCTCATTTGCCGCATCGCAACAGAGGTGAAATCCTCCTATCCCTTTAACAGCCGCGATACCGCCTTCAGAAATTATCTTCCTCACAAGACTTATTGCTTCAAGTCCTTCCGACTTTTTTCCATCCCTGCAGTCTATACTGTAAACCTTAGGTCCGCAGTCATTGCAGCATACGGGCTGGGCATCAAACCTGCGGCTTTCCGGATTCTCATATTCTTCCGCACATTCGGGACACATTGGAAATTTCTTCATGGAGGTCCTGCATCTGTCATAAGGAAGCTTCTCTAAGATCGTGAGCCTCGGCCCACACTGGGTGCAGTTTATGAAAGGATGCAGATAACGCCTGTTCTTTTTATCGAAAAGTTCTTCCGAGCATTTGTCGCATATCGCAATATCCGGCGGTATGAAGAGTTCTCCGCTGGTCTTACTGCTCTCGATTATCCTGAAGTCATCGAATTCATGCTGTTCTGCGGTTTCTTCCTCAATCCTGAGTATAACTGAGCGTTCCGGTGGATTTTCCGATATATCCTTCTTAAAAGCAGCCAGCCTCTCATCAGTAGCGTGTGCATATATCTCCACATAGGGACCGCAATTGCTGACGGTTCCCCTGATCTGGTTTTTCTCGGCAATCCTCGCCACAGTAGGCCGGAAACCGACTCCCTGCACTATACCATATACTCTTATAATAAGCGTTTTTTCATTCATCAAAATCTCACCTTAAGAACTCTAGCCAGTGCAGAATCTTCCTGTTACTGCAGCCTTCCGCTGACTGCAAAATGCCGAAATTCCCTCCATTCAGGGACTTCGCCCCTTATAAGTTTTTTAAGCTCGCTGTCAGCGATTATCAGCGAGAATTTTTCCTTATCCAGATATTCCGTCAGATCCGCTTCTTCAGCGATCCTCATATCTTTATCTTCCATAAGCGAATCGTTCATTATGAAAAAGCCCGCAACTCTTATATCAGCTTTAGGGAGCTTTTTCCTCAAAGCTTTCCGCAATTCATTCGCCCTTACCTGGGAATGGATTATAAGTATCTTTTCCCCATCAAACCGCTCCGGGATCTCCAGTTTTTCAGCTTCCTCTTCCGCATAAGGCCATGCGATCTCATAAGTCAGCGACTGCTTTTCTTTATAGATTTCCGCAGCTTCCACAGCTGCCGGGGACACCACCAGAATATCCGCGTCAGCTCCGCTTTCGCGCCATTTTTCATAAAGAGTCTTTTCATCAATTCCCGGATAATCGAGAGGTGTAAGGCCTATCACATTTCTTTTCTTCCCATGCTCCGCGAGGACTTTCTCAGCCTTTTCAATACCCTTGTCATAAAGCTCGACTCCGTTTGTAGATACTGACACGGTCTCTATTCCGCTGGCTCTCTCACAGAGTCTTGAAAGCCCCTTTCCATCCGTTCCGGTAATTGCAGGAACAGGTGTCATTACAAGGGATATAAGTTCCGGTTTCGCAATCTTCACGGCTTTGGCAACTTTTTTAACAAGCTCCTCGTCCCTGCCAAGGATGGCATCCATGTCGCGGAGTCCTGCGCTGAATATCATTCCTTTTTCGCTGAACCATCTCGGCTCGTCGAAACCGCATACGTTTCCTGCACATCCTCCTGCATCAACTATCACGTTGAAGGCTCCCGCACCGAAAAATACCGCCGATGCTCCGGACTGATCAGGTGCGAAAGGAGTAAGTACACTTCTGAACCCTTTGGGCCCGTCGGATAAAAATACCTTTTCTCCGCTGCCTACGGGAAAATCCGGCTTTTTCTCCTCTTTATAACCGTCAGACATTACTTTATCAAATTCAGCATAAAGCCTGTCTGCTGCCGCAAAACCAAAAGGCTGAACATCCTCATTAAAAGGAATGTTTGGAACTCCCTTCCTGTAATATGCCGCATCCGCTCCAAGACTTATGTCAACTTCATTTTCCGTCTCATAGAAATACATGGATGGATTCTGATTGCAGTAAATCTTCGTTTCCGGGCTGATCTCTGCAAGCCTGTCTATATAGGGAAAGCTCTCTTCCGTAACCAGTGCGAATATCTCTGCTGTCTTCAATCCCAGACGGCTTAGAGTAAGCGCCAGCTCAAAGGGATTTGCATTTATACACTCACCTATCGAGATTCTGAGTCCGGCATATTTCCTGCTGAATTCCTCATCCCTTTTCTTCGCTTCTTCATAATATTTCTCCGCTGAGCAATCAAGCATAGAAGCCTTGAAAAATGCCCTGTACTGTCTTGCTGTACGCTCCGTATCGTAAAATCTTCTGAGCTCTATATAAGGCGTACCAAGCTTTCCGGACATTACAGATGCCGCATAGGATGCTTCCGGATTTAAGACTATATTGAAATTCGCCTCGGACATTGAATAGAATTCATCTATGTTTTTACAGGTCGATATCTGATTTATCTTTTTTACTCCGGCATCTCTCAAAAGCTCGAAAAGCTCGGACTTTTCATCTGTCGGTGCAAAATACCCGAGAAGGTTGACCGTGTCCGCCCTGCGCTCTCTTTTTTCAAGGAGCGAATAAAGTGACTCTCTAAGTGCTGTCATAGGCGGTTTGCTGCCTTCTCTGGTAAGTGCATACATGTAACAGGGACGTACCTTTACACCCGCAAACTCCTCAGCTTTTCTGGAAACCCTTTCAAAATCGGTTCCCAGCAGGGCATCCGCACAGGTTGCGCAGAGCATGACAAGTGAAGGCTTTTTATCAAGGATTCTCACGATCTCTGCCACTGCTTCGGGAATTTTATTTAAGTGCCGTCCTGTCACGATATCTGTTTCGTCCATCGTGAGATAAAAGAAACGGTTCTCATATTCTCTCATACGGCTGAGATCGGATGTATTTCGGGCACAGCATCCCGGCGCTATTATCAGCATGACCGAGTCCGGTATGGCAAGTCCTCCGCGCTTTACACCGAAACCCTTTGCTCCGGGTGAATTGTAACTCAAAGTCGCAGGAGAACTGTATATAAGGTTTGACGAGAGCCTGAATTCCTCAGGTATATCCCCCGCTCCTCTTTTCGAAAGATCTGCACTTGTGTAATATACTGCCTTATTTCCCATCCTAAATCTGTCCTTGCTGTAAATCTTTTCTTATCTTATGCTAAAAGCTTTTCCGCCAGTTTTTTGAATTCAAGAGCCGCTTCCGATGAAGGTCTGCCTTCAATGACAGTTTTGCCTTCATCTTCACAGGCTATGATATCATCACTTCTGGGGATCTCACCTATAATATCGATTCCTCTTTCATCTGCGAATTTCCTGACTTTCTCGGTCTCATTCTCAACATTCCTGTGGTTAAGGACGATACCTCTGACATTGGCATAGCCGCGGTCTTCGAAATTCTTAACAGCCTCATTGATATTTGATGCTGCGTAAAGTGCCATTTTTTCGCCGGAAGTCACTATCACGACCTGCTCCGCATAGCCTTCCCTTATCGGAGCTGCAAAGCCTCCGCAGACAACGTCACCGAGTACATCGTAAAGAACGACGTCAGGCTTTTCCTTTTCGAAAAGCTTCAGTCCGTCAAGAAGCTGGAAAGTAGTTATGATGCCTCTTCCCGCACATCCGAGTCCCGGAGTCGGTCCGCCTGTCTCTATACAGAGTACCCCGCCGAAGCCTTTCTTTATGATCTCATTGTAATCCGTGGGAAGCGTGTCTTTTTCCCTCATATAAGTCATTACCGAAGAGACCGCTTCGCCTCCGAGCAGATTCATTGTCGAGTCCGCTTTCGGGTCACATCCTATCTGTATGACTTTTTTTCCCATTTCCGCAAATGCGGCTGCAAGATTGGCGGTCACCGTAGATTTACCTATACCGCCTTTTCCGTAAATAGCAATTTTTAACATTTTATAAAATCCTTATATTTTCAAGTGTAAGTCCCTTTGCCGGTGCAGTAGGTCCTGCTGCTGCACGGTCCCTTGCTGCGAGAATCTCTCCTATCCGCTCGGGAGGATATTTGCCGGATCCAACTTCCATCAGGCTTCCGGAAATTATCCGCACCATATTATACAAGAAGCCGTATCCTTTTATATTGATTTCAATCAATTCTCCGCTTCTTTTGATCTCTGCTCCCGTGATCTGCCTTACCGTTGTCTTTACTGAAGCATGTACGGAAGAAAAGCTCTTAAAGTCATGCTCTCCTATAAGAAATTCTGCACCTTTATTCATTAAATCAATATTTAACGGAATATAACTGTGATGTGAGTAAAGCCTGTAAAGCGGATTTGCGAATTTTGAATTGTAAATTCTGTAACAATATGTTTTCTCGGTCTTTGTGAATCTCGGATGAAAGTCATCAGCGACCTCAACCGAGTCCACAACCCTGATATCTTCATTTAAGCAGGTGTTCAGCGCATAAGAGAATTTCTCTCCGGGCATCCTTGCTTCAGAATCAAACACACACAGATTTCCCTTTGCATGTACTCCGGCATCGGTCCTGCTTGCACCGCTCACCTTTATATCTTCTCCCGTTATCCTGCTCAAAGCGCTGTTCAGCTCACTTTCAATGGTGACCTGCCCGTCCTGGAGCTGCCAGCCGTGATAATTTGTGCCGTCATAGGCAACAGTCAGCATAACTCTTTTCATAATCCAAACTTCCCTATCGTAATCCTTCCGAGGACTATAACTGCTGCCAGATAGAAAACTATGATAATAAAGCTGATAGTATCACGCTTTTCATATCTCAAAGGCTTCATTTTCGTCCTGCCCTCACCGCCGCTGTAGCAGCGTGCTTCCATTGCCATGGCAAGATCATTTGCCCTTCTGAACGCTGACACAAAAAGCGGAACAAGGATCGGTACGAGGCTTTTCGCCCTCTGTACGAGATTGCCATGTTCAAAATCGGCTCCCCTTGCAGTCTGCGCCCTCATTATCTTATCCGTTTCATCCAGCAGTATCGGGATAAATCTCAGAGCGATCGACATCATCATCGCAACTTCATGAACCGGAAGCTTAAATACCTTTAACGGATTCATCAGATTTTCAAGAGCATCCGTCAGCTGGTTCGGTGTCGTCGTCAACGTCATAAGTGATGCGCCGATTATAAGATATATCAGCCTTATCGCCGTAAATACCGCATTCTTCAAACCTTCATCCGTGATAGTAAATCTCCAGAATTTCAGCAAAGGCTCCCCCGGCGTCAGAAACATATTAAACACGACAGTTATCATCATTATGACAACTATGCTCTTCATGCCCCTAACCATGAATTTAAATGGTACACGGGAAAGTTTTATCATCGAAACCAGAAAAACCGTTGCCGCCAGAAATCCGGCAACATTTCTGAAAAGGAACAGGGATACCAGATATACGAAAGTCCCTATCAGTTTCGTCCGCGGATCGAGCTTATGTATTATCGAATCCGCCTGGTAATACTGCCCTAAAGTTATATCTCTAAGCATTAGTCTCTACTTCCTGTAAATGAATTGAGTATCCGATATCTTGCTTCGGTAATCGTTGTGACGTTTTCGTCTATGTCAAAGCCTTTATCCTTGAGGTCATTTAAGATATAAGTAACCTGTGGTGCTGCGAGTCCTACAGCTTCAAGCTCTTTATAACGCTTAAACACTTCTCTCGGACTTCCCTCCATGAGGATTTTGCCATTATCTACCGCAACTATCCTTTCAGCATAATTTGCAACATCCTCCATGCTGTGTGACACAAGTACAACTGTTATATCCTGTGTTTCATGAAGTTCCTTTATAAGTCCCAGTATCTCGTCTCTGCCCTTAGGATCAAGACCTGCCGTAGGCTCATCAAGAACGAGGATTTCAGGCTTCATTGCAAGTACACCGGCAATGGCGATCCTTCTCTTCTGACCACCCGAGAATTCAAAGGGTGATGAATAGAATCCGTCTTTTGGAAATCCTACTGCTTCCAAAGCAGAGAACGCAGCAAGTTCCGCTTCTTTTTTCGAAAGTCCCATATTCAGCGGGCCAAAACATACATCCTTAAAAACATTTTCCTCAAAAAGCTGATGCTCCGGATACTGGAAAACAAGTCCTACCTTCGACCTGAGTTTCCTCATATCATAACCCTTTTCGCAGATGTCCTCGCCTTTGAAGTATATATTTCCGGACGTTGCACGGTTAAGTCCGTTTAAATGCTGCACCAGAGTAGATTTTCCGGAACCTGTATGCCCGATGAGTCCGATAAATTCACCTTTTCTGATAGTAAGTGAAACATCATCCAGCGCCCTTATCTCATCATTTGAGCCCTCGCTGTACACATAGCTGACATGATCGAGTATAAGTATAGGAAGCTGTTCATCAGAACCCTTCTTTTTCTCCTCTGCAGCTGCAAGCAGTTCCTTTCTTACCGGATTCAGGGCTGTTTCCGGCAGGCGGAAATCTGACTTCTTTAACTGAAGCAGTTCCTTAGTTAATTCATTAATATCAAGTATTCCCTTTTTAAGCGGAAGGCCGTCCTTTCTTAAATACCATGAAAGCATTGTAACCTGCGGAACATCAAGACGAAGCTCCCGCAGCTTCTCTACTTCCGAGAATATTTCTCTCGGTGTTCCCATCATCACGACTTTACCATGATCCATTACAACGACACGGCTTGCATGAATGACCTCTTCCATGTAATGTGTAATAAGTATTACCGTGACTTTTTCAACATTATTGAGGGCTCTTGCAGCCCTAATAACCTCGTGGCGTCCTTCGGGGTCAAGCATTGCAGTTGGTTCATCCATTATTATACATTTCGGATGCATGGCTACTACACCGGCTATTGCGACTCTCTGCTTCTGACCGCCTGAAAGCTTATTTGGAGAATGCTTAGCATATTTCTTCATTCCGACTATCTGCAGGGCTTCTTCAACCCTCTGCCATATTTCCTCAGTCGGAATTCCCATATTTTCAGGTCCAAATCCGACATCTTCTTCCACGATATTTCCAATGATCTGGTTATCCGGATTCTGAAATATCATTCCGGCAGTCTGACGTACAGACCATGTATTCTCGGCTGCAGCCGTATCCTTTCCATCAACATATACAGCCCCCTCAGTAGGATAGAGGAGAGCATTTATGTGCTTTGCAAAGGTCGATTTTCCGGATCCGTTTCCACCGAGAACCGCAACGAACTCCCCTGCCTTAATATTCAGAGTGACTCCGTCGATTGCTCTCGTTATTCCCTCAACGTTTCCCTCTTCATCACGTCTTATATATTCAAATGCCAGATCTTTGGCTACTACTATTCCCATCGTATTTTACCCGAATGTCCGCCTTTTATTTTATAGTAAACGGTTCATTTATCAATATCTCTAAGCCTTGCATCATTATATAATAATTCCGGACAAAATAAAAGGAGAAGCACACGCTTCTCCTTTCATATACTAAAAACTATACAAGAATTAAACGAGTTCAAGAAGAACTTCCATTGCTGCGTCACCCTTACGAAGACCAATCTTAACGATTCTTGTGTAACCACCCTTACGCTCAGCGTACTTAGGTGCGATCTCATCGAAAAGCTTTGCAACAAGGTCAACTGACTTTGCCTTCTTGCCTGTACCCTCAGTTACAGGGTAAAGAACCTTAAGCATCTCACGTCTTGCGTGAAGTCTTGAAGGCAGATCTTTCTTGATTTCCTTCTCAACTGTATCGTAAACGGTAACAGTCTTTCCGTTTTCAATTCTCTTGATCTTGCCGTTTTCATCACGGTGTGACTCAGAAAGAACAGCGCCTGTCTTAATGTCAACGATCTGCTTTACTCTGTGTCCGTCCTTATCTTTTCTAGCTACCTTTGCAGATACTTTAACTGTCTCAAAGTTATCCTTCTCTTTGATAGCCTTTGTGATAAGCTTCTCAGCCATTCTCTGAACTTCTTCTGCCTTTGCAGCAGTTGTCTTAATCTTTCCGTTAAGAATAAGAGCTGTAACCTGATTTCTGAGAAGAGCCTTTCTCTGTGATGATGTACGTCCAAGTTTTCTGTAGTTTGCCATTTTTAATTCCTCAACTTTCTCATTTAACTTACACAAACCTGCCTTTTGGTCTTACGGCTCATGCATGAGTGGATACGGTGTGCCTTTTGGTCTTACCTCCGTAACCGTTTATCATTACAATTATGCGTCCTCGGATTTTCTGAGTTCAAGACCAAGCTCGTTAAGCTTTGCAAGAACTTCTTCTAAAGACTTACGTCCGAGGTTTCTTACTTTCATCATATCATCAGAAGTTCTGTTGATAAGCTCTGCAACAGTATTGATTCCTGCACGCTTAAGACAATTGTATGAACGAACTGAAAGCTCAAGTTCATCGATATTGGTATCCAATATCTTAGTTGTCTCATCGCTGGGCTTATCCTTCATAACTTCGGTCTTTGTAGCGGCATCCGAAAGATCCATAAAGAGACCAAGATGCTCACTCAGTACCTTCGCTGCAAGACTTACAGCGTCCTGAGGATTTAATGTACCATCAGTAAATACATCAAGTGTAAGCTTGTCATAGTCAGTAACCTGACCTACACGGGTGTTCTCAACACTTAAGTTTACTCTGTCTACAGGTGTGTAGATTGAGTCAACAGCGATAACACCGATCGGAAGATCGTCCGATTTATTCTTATCTAAGCTTACATATCCTCTGCCGTTTGAAATAGTAAGTTCCATATACAGTCTGCAATCTGCACCACCATTAAGTGTTGCAATATGCTGGTCAAGATTAACGATCTCGATATCCTGATCAACCTGAATATCAGCGGCAGTCACTTCACCTTCACCACTGAAATCAATATATGCAGTCTTTGTCTCATCTGACGTTGAATTGTTACGAATTGCCAGATTTTTAATGTTCAGAATGATTTCAGTAAAATCTTCCTTTACTCCCGGAAT